>JAJAYS010000123.1 GCA_026786065.1 Polaromonas sp. | reverse complement strand
TGTTCATCGAGCTGAGCAGCAGCAGCATGCCGCCGCCGACCTGAAAGCTGGCCAGCGAGATGCTGAAAAACTCAAGAATCTGCAGGCCCAGCAGCGCGCTGGTGGCGATTACCAGAAAGGCACTGAACGACGCGGTGACAATGGTGCGGCGCCGCTGATCCGGCGAAAAGTCGCGCGTGTAATGAATGAAAAAAGGCACGATGGCCAGCGGGTTGACGATGGCCAGCAAGGTGATGAGGGGTTTGAAATCCATTACCGGGCTTTCAGGGCAGAGCCCGCCGGTTGCAACGCGCTGCCCGGGACATCCTTCGATGCCTCGGGGCGAACGGGAGAATGTGCGACCGTGGCGGCGATCTTCCCGAGCAGGGGCCGCGGAACCGGCTTAGCCGGGCCGCAGGCGCAGCGGCCCCCTCGGGGGGCAGGGAGCGACACGCAGTGCGCGACCGTGGGGGCCATATTCTGGCCATCTCTACCTTCCGCCAGCGATGTCCAGCAACGCGCCGGTGGTGTAGGCCGCGTCGTCACCGAGCAGCCAGACGATGGACAGAGCGACCTCTTCGGCCGTGCCGGCACGCTGCATCGGCACCTGCGGCGCCACGTCGCGTACCCGGTTGGGCAGCCCGCCCGATGCGTGGATTTCGGTTTCGATGATGCCGGGCCGCACCGCGTTGACGCGGATGCCTTCGGCCGCAACTTCTTTGGCGAGGCCCAGCGTGAAGGTGTCGATCGCGCCCTTGGTGGCGGCGTAATCGACGTACTGGCCCGGCGAGCCGATGCGCGCTGCAGCACTCGACAGGTTGACGATGGCGCCGCCGGCACCGCCGTGCTTGGTGCTCATGCGCTTGACCGCCTCGCGTGCGCACAAAAAAGAGCCGAACACGTTGATCTCGAACATGCGCTGCAAGCGCGCCAGCGTCATGCCATCGACGCGGCTGGTCTGATCGACTACGCCAGCGTTGTTGACCAGCGCGTCGAGCCGGCCGAAGCGCACGTCGATCTTCTCGAACATCGCGGTGACCTGCGCCTCGTCGGCGACGTTGGCCTGCACCGCCAGCGCCTCGCCGCCGGCAGCGCGAATCCGGTGCACCACGTCGTCGGCGGCAGCAGCGTTGTCGGCGTAGTTGACCGCTACCGCGTAACCGCGCCGTGCCGCCAGCAGCGCGGTGGCCGCGCCGATGCCGCGTGAGCCGCCGGTGATCAGGACTGTTTTTTTCATGTCGAACTCCTGCAATGAAAAGAAAACCCGTGTAAAAGCACGCTCTCGGATCAATGTACCCCAAGGCCCGGCCTCACTTGGCCCTGCCCGAACGACCTCAAAAGGCAACAGTGACAACGACGCTTGACTACTATTTCACCGCACAAAGCCCGTGGACTTATCTGGGCCACGAGCGTTTCGCGCAGATAGCGCGGGCCGCCGGAGCGGCCATCCGGGTGCTGCCGGTCGATCTGGGCGGCCGGGTGTTTCCGATCTCCGGCGGGCTGCCGCTCGGGCAGCGGGCACCGCAGCGCCAGGCCTACCGCTTCGTGGAGTTGCAGCGGTTCTCCGACCAGCTTAAGGCGCCGCTTAATCTGAAGCCAAAGTACTTTCCGGTCTCCAGCGACGACGCGGCACGACTGATCATCGCGGTCGATCTGCACGACGGCACCGAGGCAGCGATGCGCCTTTCCGGCGCGGTCTTTCGGGCCGTCTGGGCCGAAGAGCGCCACATTGCCGACGAGAAAACGCTGGCCCTGCTGCTCTCCGAGTGCGGGCTGGCCCCGGCGCGGCTGGAGCAGTCGCACAGCCAGGCGGTGGCCGAGCGCTACGACGCCAACACCGAAGAAGCCATCGCAGCCGGCGTCTTCGGTGCGCCCAGTTATGTGGTGGGTGGCGAGATTTTTTGGGGCCAGGATCGGCTTGATTTTCTCGAGCGCAAGCTCGCAACGCTTGCAGTTCCATCCACCTTCACAGCCAAATAAAGGAAACGCGATCATGGGTCAATTTATCGAACTGAAATCCGCCGACGGCATGGCCATCCCGGCCTACGTCGCCGAGCCGGCCGGCAAAGCGAAGGGCGGCGTTGTCGTGGTGCCGGAGATATTCGGCGTCAATTCGCACATCCGTTCGGTCGCCGACGGCTATGCGGCCGACGGCTATTTCGCCATCGCGCCATCGACCTTTCACCGTGTCAAGCCAGGCGTCGAACTCGGCTACCTTGATGCCGACATGAACGCCGGCTTTGCGCTCAAGGGCGCGGTCGAGGCGCTGCCCGCGCCCGGCGTGATGCTGGACATCCAGGCGGCCATAGCCCATGCGGTCAAAGCCTCGGGCGGCAAGGTCGGCATCGTCGGCTACTGCTGGGGCGGGCTGTTGACCTGGCGCGCGGCCTGCACCCTGAGCGGGCTGGCCGCCGCCGTGCCCTACTACGGCGGCGGCATGACGGCGGGCGACGAGCCATCGCGCAAACCGAAGGTGCCGGTGATGGTGCATTTCGGCGACCAGGACCACTGGATTCCGCTGGGCACCATCGAAGCCTTTAAAAACGCCCAGCCCGGTGTGCAGGTGCATGTCTATGCCGCCAACCACGGTTTCAACTGCGACCAGCGCGGCTCGTACAACGAAGCAGCCGCCAAACTGGCCCGCCAGCGCACGCTCGATTTCTTTGCTGCCCACCTGGTCTGAACATCGCTTGGGACCCAAATCTCAAGCGTTTTCGGCCTGCAGCCCTTTATTTCCGGGCGTCGGCAGCTATTTTTTTAATAGCAGTTGGAGCCTGCGTACAGGCTGCCGACTACAGCGGCCCTCTGTTTGACGCGCACCTGCTCTACAACGACGAAGCGCAGGTGCCGCACCCCCTGCCGGATGTGCTGGCGCGCCTGCAGCAGAGCGGCGTGCGCGCCATCGTCGCCAACTCGCGGCCGAACCACGGCACGAAAGCGCTGGAAGCCTCGGCGCGGACCCGGCAGGCGGGCATCAGCGTCGTGCCTTTCATCCGGCTTTACCGCAACCGTGCCGACCACGACAACTGGTTTCGGGACGAGTCGATTTACGACATGGTGCAGGCCGAGTTTGTGCGTGGCGTCGCCGGCGATCAGGCCGGGCCGTACAAAGGCATTGGTGAGTTTCACCTGTACGACAGCTCCAACGCCAACCGGCCGGTGGCTAGAAAGCTGATGCAGTTTGCCGAGAAAAACCAGCTTGCCATTCTGGCGCATGTGGACGACGTGGCCATTGACCTGCTGATGCTGCACGCACCCGGCGCCCGGCTGATCCGGGCGCACACCGGCATCGGCGGCGCGTCGGTCGCCCGCGTGGACGCGCTGCTGGCGCGCCATCCGACGCTAAAGGGTGAGTTGTCGTACCGGCCTGGGCTGACCTGCGCAGCCGGCCCGACCGGCGTTGTGGCGTCTTCGGCCAGCGAGCCGGTCGGCCTGCGTCTGTGCCCTGAATGGCGCGTCCTGCTGCTCAAGTTCTCAGGGCGCTTCATGATCGGCTCCGACACCTGGGCCAACCAGCGCTGGCAGTCTTACGACGAATTGATGAAGGGCTACCGCGTGTGACGGGGTGATTTGCCGCCCGACGTGGCGCGCAAAATCGGCCGGGACAACGGCGCCGGATTGTTTGGCGTGACCCTGAAATAACCGCGCTCAGCTTGGCCTGTCCTGAGCTTGGCGAAGGGTTGAAGGGTTGAAGGGCTTAAGGGTTTAAGGATCGAAGGGTCTCCCGTGCGGGCGAAGGTTTCGACAGGCTCCGCCCGAACGGAAATTGAATACTTCATCGGGCCGAAGCGACAACGCCTAACGCTTAACGCGCACTGCGCGCCAGGTAGCGCTTGCGCCAGAACACCGTCACCACGACGACCACGACCAGCAGCATCAGCGCCAGCGTCCACCAGAAGCCGGTGCTGGTGTGAATCACCGGCATGAATTCGAAGTTCATGCCAAAAAAGCCGGTAATGAAATTGAGCGGCAGAAACACCGCCGTCAGCGCCGTGAGCGTGCGCATCACGTCGTTGGTGCGGTTGCTCTGGGCGCTGAAATGCATCTGCACCGCCGCTTCGGCGCTGTGTTCCATGCGCCGGACGTGATGGACCACGCGCTCGATGTGTTCGAGCACGTCGCGCGAGCGGATATTCAGCAGCTCGCGCTCGCGTCGGGCGGCGGCATCGTCGGCTTCGGGCCAGGTCTCGATGGAGTCGATCCAGTCCTGCACCGCCGAGCGCTGGTCTTCGCAAATCTCATCCAGCTGGTGCAGCGCCAGCCGCGCTTCCAGCACCGCGCTCCAGTTGGTGAACCGCGACTTCGGCTTGAGCAACTGCGCCTGCCAGTGGTCGAGCTGCCGGGTCAGTTCGCGGCGCAGCTCGAGATAACCATCGACCATGGTGTTGACCAGCCGCAGCATCAGGTCGGCTGGGCTGGCCGGCAGTTTGACGCCGTTGGCGCGGGACTCGGCGCTGGTGTCCTTCAAAAGCCGCGCGGCATAGGCCTCGCGCACCGCGCAGTCGTTCGGGTGAACCGTCAGCAGCAGGCGATCGAACACCGCGAAGCCGACCGGGCTGGTGTCGATGCGGCGCAGCACCGGCGGGCCGCCCTGGCGTTCTGGCTTGGGCGCCAGCGCGGCTGCGGCGGCCGGCTCGCCGAGCGCGCCCTGGGTGGCCAGCCGGCGGAACACCAGCATGTCGTACTGCGAGGTGTAGTCGTAATGCGAGGGCAGTTGCCGGTTCAGCAGGTCGGCCAGGTGCAGGTCCACCAACCGCGTGTCGCACAGCGCATGCAGCGTGTCCTGAACCTGGGCCTGCAGGCTTTCAAACTCGGTGCGCGCGCAGGCGATCCAGACAAAGCCGTGCGGCGGGAGTTGCGTGGGAAGGGCGCTGGCTTCGGTAACGCCTTGGCCGTTGTTGCCGATGGTGAAGACGCGCATGTCGCGAAGCCTATGGTTAAAGGTTAAAAAGGCATTTTGCCCAATAAATACGGGTGCAAACAGCTACGATTTTAGTAGCGGCTGGCGGGGCCAGTAAAGCCGGCGCGGCTGCCGCCGCTGTCTGGCGCGGGGCTCAACGCGCCGCGAGTTTGCGCGCCGCCTCGATGGCGAAGTAGCTCAGCACGCCATCGGCGCCGGCCCGCTTGAAGGCCAGCAGGCTTTCCATCATCACCGCGTCATGGTCCAGCCAGCCGTTTTGCGCGGCGGCTTTGAGCATCGCGTACTCGCCGCTGACCTGGTAGGCAAACGTCGGCACGCCGAACTCGTCTTTCACCCGGCGCACCACGTCCAGGTAAGGCATGCCGGGCTTGACCATCACCATGTCGGCGCCTTCGGCAATGTCGAGTGCGACTTCGCGCAGGGCCTCGTCGGTGTTGCCCGGGTCCATCTGATAGACCTTTTTGTCGGCCTTGCCCAGGTTGCCGGCCGAACCCACCGCGTCGCGAAACGGGCCGTAAAACGCACTGGCGTACTTGGCGCTGTAGGCCATGATGCGGGTGTGGATGAAGCCTTCTTTCTCCAGCGCCTGGCGGATCTCGCCGATGCGCCCGTCCATCATGTCGCTGGGCGCGACGATATCGACGCCGGCTTCGGCCTGCGTCAGCGCCTGGGCGACCAGCACCTCCAGCGTTTCGTCGTTCATGATGTAGCCGTGCTCGTCGGGCAGGCCGTCCTGGCCGTGGCTGGTGAACGGGTCCAGCGCGACGTCGGTCATCAGGCCGAGATCGGGAAAGCGGCTTTTCAGCGCACGCACCACCCGCGGCACCAGGCCGTCCGGGTTCAGCGCCTCTTCGCCGTCCGGCGTTTTCAGCGCGTTGTCGATCACCGGAAATAGCGCCATCACCGGAATGCCCAGCCGCACGCACTCTTCGGCCACTGGCAGCAGCAAATCAAGGCTGAGCCGTTCGACGCCGGGCATTGACGCAATCGCTTCGCGCCGGCCACCGCCGTCAAGCACAAAGACCGGGTAGATCAGGTCGTGCGGCGTCAGCGCGTGTTCACGCACCAGGTTGCGCGTGAATGCGTCGCGGCGCAGTCGGCGCGGCCGACCGAGTGGAAAGGCTGGCAGGTTGGCGGCATGAAAGGTCATGGGCAAATTGTGCCCAAAGTTTGGTGGCGCGGCAGCGCTGCAATCACCTTGGAAACGACAGCGCCAGGCCGCCGGAAGCGCCCGCCGCTGCCGGTAGAATTCGGCCGTGCGCGCGCCGTTCGGTATGCGCATCCCGCTTTACCTCCCTGAGCGGGGCCTTGACGTGTGACAGCGAAAAGGCTTCATACCCGGTCGGCCCTTGTGTCGGCCGGGTTTTTTTGGCCCCTGCTGCGCCGCTTGAGTCGATACCGGCCTGGCTCAGGCGCCCTGATGCAGCGCCGATGCGGTGCGCACCGGGCGCCGGTTGGGGCGGGACTACACTGCGCGCCATGCTCTGGGTCAAAGCCTTTCACATCGTCTTCGTGGCCAGCTGGTTTGCCGGGCTGTTCTACCTGCCGCGCATTTTTGTGAACCTGGCTATGGTGCCGCCCGAAAGCGTCGCCGAGCGCGCGCGGCTGATTCTGATGGCGCGCAAGCTGCTGCGCTTCACCACCATCCTGGCGGTTCCGGCGCTGGTTCTCGGGGTGTGGCTCTGGCTCGGCTACGGCATCGGACGCGGGCCGGGCAACGGCTGGATGCATGCCAAGCTGGCTGTGGTGTTGCTGGCCATCGGCTACCACCACGCCTGCAGCCGCGTGCTGGGCAAGTTCATGCGCGGCGAATCGCGCCGCAGCCACGTCTATTGGCGCTGGTTCAATGAGGCCCCGGTATTGCTGCTGGTAGCCGCCACCGTGCTGGTTGTCGTCAAACCTTTTTAACCAGCGCAACGTGCGGTCTAAGGATGAGCCAGACCGATCCCCCCAAGGACGCAGGCAGGCCGGCTCCGCTGGATGCCCAGCGTCGCCCCCTGCAAGGGGGGAAGGAACTACACGCAGCGCAACGCAGTGAGGACGACGAGGGTGTGCATCTAACAACCGCCTGGCCGTTCGCCTTCGCGTTGATCTGCCTGATCATCTACGCCAGCCTGTATCCGTTTTCCGACTGGCGCGATCAGGGCATCTCGCCGCTGGGCTTTCTGACCGCGCCATTGCCGCGCTACTGGACCGGCTTTGATGTCGGTGCCAACTTTTTCGGCTACGCGCCGCTCGGTTTTTTGCTGGCTTTGGCCGTGCGCCGGGGCCGGCGCGGCCTGGGCGCCATTGCGGCGGCAACCCTTCTGGCGGCGCTGCTCAGTCTGGGACTTGAAACGACCCAAAGCTATCTGCCGTCGCGCATCGCGTCGAATCTTGATCTGGCGCTGAACACTGCCGGTGCACTGGCGGGCGCAACCTGCGCCTGGGCTATGGAGCGCGCCGGCATCCTTGGCCGGTGGAGCCGGGTGCGCGCGCGCTGGTTCACGCCGGACGCGCGCGTCGCGCTGGTGCTGCTGGCGCTGTGGCCGCTGGCGCTGCTGTTTCCGCCGGCGGTCCCGCTCGGGCTCGGCCAGGTTTATGAGCGGCTGGAGCTGGCGCTGAGCGAAGCGTTGGCGTACACGCCATTCATCGAATGGCTGCCGGTGCGCGACATCGAACTGCAGCCGCTGGTGCCGCTGGCGGTGATGGTCTGTGTCGCGCTCGGCGCGCTGGTGCCCTGTCTCCTGGGTTACAGCGCCTTGCGCACCCGCTGGCAGCGGCTGGCGATGGCTGGTCTGGCGCTGGCGGTTGCGGCCGCCGCGTCCAGCCTGTCGGCGGCACTGACTTACGGCCCCGAGCACGCCTGGGCCTGGCTGGACCTGCCGGTGCAGGCCGGCCTGGTTCTGGCGGGGCTGCTGGCGCTGGCGCTGCTGGCACTGCCGCGGCGTGCGGCGCTGGCGCTGGCGCTGCTGGCGCTGGCAATCCAGCTCGGCTTGCTGAATCAGTCGCCGGCCGACCCCTACTTCGCGCAAACGCTGCAGACCTGGGAGCAGGGTCGCTTCATCCGGTTTTATGGCCTGGTGCAGTGGCTGGGCTGGCTGTGGCCCTATGCCGCGCTGCTGCACCTGCTGGTGCGCTTGACCGCACGCGAGCCGGCTCCGGCCTAAAATTCCCGCATGAGCAAAACTTTGCGTCCGGCCGAGCCCGCAGTCCTTTCGGCCCCCCTGGCCGCCCCCAATCAACCGAAGGCCGAAGCCGCACCGCCCTATTACGAACGCCACATTTTCTTTTGCCTGAACCAGCGCAAGGGCAATGAAGAATGCTGCGCCCAGCAGCACGCCGAGGCCGGCTTCGACCGCTGCAAGTCGCAAGTCAAGGCCGCCGGATTGTCCGGCCCCGGCCAGGTGCGGGTGAACAAGGCGGGCTGCATGGACCGCTGCGCCGCCGGGCCAGTGGCTGTCGTCTATCCGGAGGGGGTCTGGTACACCTACGTCGACGCCAGCGACATTGACGAGATCGTCGAATCGCACCTGAAGAACGGCCAGATCGTCACGCGCCTGCTGATCCCGGCCTATCTCGGTCGCTGAGTCCGGGCCGTGCCGCGGCTGCCGCGCTTCAGGCCTCGAAATCAAGCTCTTTTGCAGTTTTAACCATTATTTACGGGCGTTATCAGCTATTAGTTTCGTAGCGACTGGCGGTTCGGCTTCAGCTTGGAACGTGTCGCGCAACGCAGCGCCCCTCTTCACCGACGGATTCTCATGAACGCGCAAACCCAAAAAATCACTATTCAGGGCGCGGCTGGCGCGGTCGAGCTGGCCATCGATGCGCCGCAGGGCGCAAGCGCCGGCATTGCCGTGCTGGCGCATCCGCATCCGCTGTTCGGCGGCTCGCTCGACAACAAGGTGGTGCAAACGATGGCACGGGCCTTCGTGCAGGCCGGCTGGACCGCCGTGCGCTTTAATTTCCGTGGCGTCGGCAAGACCGAAGGCCAGCATGACGAAGGTCGCGGCGAACTCGACGATTTTCTGGCGGTGGTCGAGCATGTTGCGCCGCTGGCCCAGGCCCCCGGCGGTCAGCTGGCGCTGGCCGGGTTTTCGTTCGGTGCCTACGTCACGACGCATGCTTTTGCCCGGCTGGCTCCGCTCCGGCCGATCGCCAGGCTGGTGCTGGTTGGCACCAGTGTCAGCCGCGCGCCGGCGGCACCGATCGACACCGTCGCCCACCCGATCACGCTGGTGGTTCACGGCGAGCACGACGTCACGGTGGCGCTGGCCGATGTGCTGGACTGGGCGCGGCCGCAGGCACTTCCTGTTACGGTTGTCCCGGGGGGCGGACATTTCTTTCATGGACAATTGCCGCTGCTCAAAAGCCTGGTGGCCCGGCATCTGAACTGAGCGTTCTGCGCGCCGCTCCAGGCGCTCTGTTTCGAGCGGATTCAAGCGGCACCGGCGCTGGCGCCGCACCGACTTGCCGACTCTGCGGCCGCCGAATCGTTGTATTTCCCGTCACGGACACCTTCCACATGCCTTGCTTCACTTTCGTTCGCCCCGGCCTGCGTGCGCTTGTCGCCTCGGTCTCGTTGCTTCTGGTGCTGACGCCTCCGCTGGCGCTTGCGCAGGTGCCGGTGGTGCCGGACATCGCTGCCAAGTCCTATTTGCTGCTGGACGTCACGGCAAACCAGATACTGGCCGCCAAAGACATCGATTCGCCGGTCGAGCCGGCTTCGCTGACCAAGCTGATGACCGAATATTTGGTGTTTGAGGCACTGCGCGCCAAAAAAATCGACCTCAAGCAGACCTTCGCCGTCAGCCCCAAGGCCTGGAAGATGCCAGGCTCGCGCATGTTCATCGACCCGAAGATGCAGGTCCCGGTCGAGGACTTGATCAAGGGCATGGTCGTGCAGTCGGGCAACGACGCAACGATAGCGCTGGCCGAAGGCCTGGCCGGCAGCGCGGAGCAGTTCGTGGTCCGCATGAACGAGCAGGCCAAAGCGCTGGGCATGACGGCCACCAGCTACAAAAATCCCGAAGGGCTGACCGAGCCGGGGCACACCACGACCGCCCGCGACCTGAGCATTCTGTCGGTCCGGTTGATGGCCGACTTCCCGGAATACATGGGCACCTCGGCGCTCAAAAAATACCGCTACCCTGGCACTCCGGCGGCAAACGACACCAACCGCAACACCTTGTTGTTTCGGGACCCGACGGTCGATGGACTGAAAACCGGCCACACCGACGCCGCAGGCTATTGCATGATTGCCACGGCCAAACGTGATTTCCCGAATCTCGGCCCGGACGGGAAGCCGGGAAGCCGCCGCCTGCTGGCCATCGTGCTGGGCGCGACCAGCGAAAACGCCCGCGCCAACGAGTCGCAAAAACTGCTGAACTGGGGCTACACCGCGTATGAAGCGGTCAAATTGTTCGACGGCGGGCAAGCCGTCGTGTCGCCGTCGGTCTGGAAGGGCAGGTCGCCCACGGTCAAGCTCGGCCGACCCGAGGCGATCGTGGTTGCCGTGGCAGCTGGCAGCGCCCAGAAGATTAAAACCGAGGTTACCCGCCCCGATCCGCTGGTGGCGCCGTTCGTCAAGGGTCAAAGTCTGGGCACGCTGAAAGTGCGGCTCGGCGACAACCCGGCGCCGGTCGCCGAGCTTGCGTTGGTGGCCCTGGAAACCGTCGAGGAGGCAGGCGTTTTGGGTCGAGCCTGGGATTCGATTCGACTATGGATTCAGTGACTGCAAGGTTTCAGGCGGCCATAGAACGAGTTGTTACTCACTTTCTGACAGCTGCAGAGGACTCTGCAGCCGGGTTCTCATCTTTGGAAAAAGCGAAAACCAGCTCCGATGTCTGCGTGGCGGTGCGCTGGACGCGGCCACGTTGGCGTCGCAAGGTTTTGCGAACCGGTCGTGCGGCCGCCTGCGAACTCGTCGCACGGTCTTGAGCCTTTTAGCGCTTCAGCCTATACTAGAAGGCTTTTCTGCTTTTCGCGCGGATAAGTTTTTCCTCTCTTTTTCGAACGTTTAGGGACGTTTTTCAATGCCAACCATCAATCAGTTAGTCACGCAGGGACGCCAGGTCGAGAAGATCAAGTCCAAGAGCCCGGCTATGGAGAATTCTCCGCAGCGCCGCGGAGTCTGCACCCGCGTGTACACCACGACTCCAAAGAAGCCGAACTCGGCGCTGCGTAAAGTCGCCAAGGTGCGCTTGACCAACGGTTTCGAGATCATTTCCTACATTGGCGGCGAAGGCCATAACCTGCAGGAACACAGCGTCGTGCTGGTTCGCGGCGGTCGCGTCAAGGATCTGCCTGGTGTGCGTTACCACATCGTGCGCGGCTCGCTCGACTTGCAGGGCGTTAAAGACCGCAAGCAGTCGCGCTCCAAGTACGGCGCGAAGAAGCCCAAGGCCAAATAAGCCCGTAAGCCCGTTTTCCGCGGGCCGGCTGAACAAGCCAACTGGTTCGAACGTCACGGTTCGCGCCCGAAGAGATTGTCAAGATGTCTTCAAAACAGGCGCCCGACTCACCTTGGCCGGTGATTCAGGCTAAGCGACCCAAGCGCAAATGGTTTGTGCCGGTCGAGTAAGTGAGGGTTCGATAACTCTCGCGGTGCTGCCCAAAAAGGTCGCACCAACTGAAGCAAAGAGGTGAAAAAATGCCACGTCGTCGCGAAGTCCCTAAACGAGAAATCCTCCCGGATCCGAAATTTGGCGATGTCGATCTTGCCAAGTTCATGAACGTCATCATGCAAGGCGGCAAGAAGGCGGTCGCTGAGCGCATCATTTATGGCGCGCTTGAGCAAATCGAGAAAAAGAACCCCGGCAAAGACCCGCTGGAGGCCTTCCACATGGCCATCGGCAACATCAAGCCCATGGTCGAAGTGAAGTCCCGCCGCGTTGGCGGCGCCAACTATCAGGTTCCGGTCGAAGTGCGTCCGGTTCGCCGCATGGCGCTGGCCATGCGCTGGCTGAAAGAAGCGGCGAAAAAGCGTGGCGAAAAGTCCATGTCTCTGCGTTTGGCCAATGAGCTGATGGAGGCCACTGAAGGCCGTGGCGGCGCAATGAAAAAGCGCGATGAAGTTCACCGCATGGCAGAGGCCAACAAGGCCTTCAGCCACTTTCGCTTCTAAATGCCTGGCGCAGCGCTGGCTGCGCCGCTGGTTGCCTGGGCTGACGGGGCGCGAGGGGGCCGTCATCAGGCAGACGCCTTGCCATTGGGCGTATCAACCCCAAATTCTGCCGGTCGGGCCTGCCAAGCCTGACGAGCGGATTTCCAGAAAAACAAAAGAGAGGCCTGATCGGGCCGTTTTTTGGAGTCGTTGTTCTCTTTGTTCGCAATTCCGAACCGAAAGTCATTTATGCCACGCGCTACCCCCATTGAAAACTACCGCAATATTGGTATTTCCGCGCACATTGACGCGGGCAAGACCACCACCACAGAGCGGGTCCTTTTTTACACCGGCGTGAACCACAAAATTGGTGAGGTACACGACGGCGCGGCCACCATGGACTGGATGGAGCAGGAGCAGGAGCGTGGCATCACGATCACCTCGGCCGCCACCACCTGTTTCTGGAAAGGCATGGACAAATCCCTGCCTGAGCACCGCATCAACATCATTGATACCCCCGGTCACGTCGATTTCACGATTGAAGTCGAGCGCTCGATGCGCGTGCTAGACGGTGCCTGCATGGTGTATTGCGCCGTGGGCGGCGTGCAGCCGCAGTCTGAAACTGTCTGGCGTCAGGCCAACAAGTACAAGGTGCCTCGCTTGGCATTTGTCAACAAGATGGACCGTACCGGCGCCAACTTCTTCAAGGTCGTCGAGCAGATGAAGTTGCGCCTGAAGGCCAACCCGGTGCCCATGGTGATCCCCATTGGCGCCGAAGAAAACTTCACCGGTGTGGTCGATCTGATCAAAATGAAAGCCATCATTTGGGACGAAGCATCTCAGGGCATGCTGTTTGACTACCGCGAAATTCCTGCAGAGTTGCTCGAGCTCGCAAAAGAGTGGCGCGAGAAGATGGTCGAGGCAGCGGCCGAGGCGTCCGAAGAATTCATGAACAAGTATCTTGAGGAAGGCGACCTGACTGAAGACGAAATCAAGCTGGGCATCCGCACGCGCACTATCGCCAGCGAAATCCAGCCGATGTACTGCGGCTCGGCGTTCAAGAACAAGGGCGTGCAGCGCATGCTCGACGCGGTGATCGAATTCATGCCGTCGCCAGTCGACATTCCGCCTGTCAAGGGAATGGACGACGACGAAGTGCCTGTCACCCGCAAGGCCGACGATTCCGAGAAGTTCTCTGCGCTGGCTTTCAAGCTGATGACCGACCCGTTTGTTGGTCAGCTGACTTTCGTGCGTGTTTATTCCGGCGTGCTCAAGAAGGGCGACAGCGTTTTCAACCCGATCAAGGGCAAGAAGGAGCGCATCGGCCGTATCGTGCAAATGCACGCTAACAACCGTGCAGAAGTCAGTGAAATCCGTGCGGGCGACATTGCCGCCTGCGTTGGTTTGAAAGACGTGACCACGGGCGAAACTCTGTGTGATCCGGACGCCGTCATCATGCTCGAGCGGATGGTCTTTCCCGAACCGGTGATTACGCAGGCGGTGGAGCCCAAGACCAAGGTTGACCAGGAAAAAATGGGCATCGCTCTGCAGCGACTTGCTCAGGAAGACCCGTCTTTCCGCGTCAAGACCGATGAAGAGTCCGGCCAGACCCTGATTGCCGGTATGGGCGAGTTACACCTCGAGATCATCGTCGACCGCATGAAACGCGAATTTGGCGTCGAAGCCAACGTCGGCAAGCCGCAGGTGGCCTACCGCGAAACCATCCGCAAGACCATCGAAGATGCCGAGGGTAAATTCGTGCGCCAGTCGGGCGGCAAGGGCCAGTACGGCCATGTGGTGCTCAAGATCGAGCCGAACGAACCTGGCAAGGGCATTGAGTTCGTCGATGCCATCAAGGGCGGCACGGTGCCGCGCGAGTACATTCCTGCTGTTGAAAAAGGCATTCACGAAGCCGTGACTGCGGGCGTGCTGGCCGGCTACCCGGTGGTGGACGTCAAGGTGACGCTGCATTTCGGTTCGTACCATGATGTGGACTCGAACGAGATGGCCTTCAAGATGGCGGCAATCTTTGGTTTCAAGGAAGGCTGCCGCAAGGCCAGTCCGGTGATTCTGGAGCCGATGATGGCCGTCGAAGTCGAAACGCCTGAAGACTACGCTGGCAATGTGATGGGCGACTTGTCCTCACGCCGCGGCATGGTGCAGGGCATGGAAGACATGGTCGGTGGTGGCAAGGCCATCAAGGCGGAGGTGCCGCTGTCCGAAATGTTCGGCTATTCCACTACGCTGCGTTCGATGTCGCAGGGCCGTGCCACCTACACCATGGAGTTCAAGCACTACTCCGAGGCGCCGCGCAATGTGTCGGAAGCCATCATGGCGGCCAGAGCAAAGTAAACAGAATTTCTCCGCGTCATAGCGGCGAACTCCCCGGTCTGCGATTGCGCGCCACTTCGTACCCGTGCGAAGTGAATCAGCAGTGCAGTGCAGACCTTAAACCTCACACGGGCACTCGTTCTTTGGAGAATTGAAAATGGGAAAAAGCAAATTCGAGCGGACCAAGCCGCACGTCAACGTCGGCACGATCGGCCACGTCGATCACGGTAAAACCACGCTGACCGCAGCCATTACCACTGTAATGGCGGCCAAGTACGGCGGCGAAGCCAAAGGCTACGACCAGATCGATGCAGCCCCGGAAGAAAAAGCCCGCGGCATCACCATCAACACCGCCCACGTCGAGTACGAAACGGC
>JAJAYS010000122.1 GCA_026786065.1 Polaromonas sp. | reverse complement strand
TCTGCGTCCCCTCGTAAACAAAGTGATGACGCCAGTCATCAAAGCACATGCCAAAGTGCTTCAGTTCAAGGATCTCGGCGGACGGGATGCGGTAAAACGATAAGGCCTCTCGCTTGATTTAAGGCGAATGGTTAATCTGGCGAGTTTATGGCAACGCTAACGCCTGACGATCGCCAGAATGTGTCGAAACGACACGCAATGCGGTTTCGTAATGAAACAATGTTGGCCCCCGACCTTCGGCGTCCAAGGGGAAACCCGGATGGGATCGACCTCAAATTGTTTAGGGGCGTGACGTTCGTTTTCCAAGTTAACCAGCCTCCGACAAAGCCGCGGGCTTTCAATTTTGCGAGCCGCTCAAAGCGGCCAAACCGGGGAGCTCGGACGCTCACGGGCGCATTCGGCCCCAATTCTTGGCGCCACCTTGTCGGTAGCAACTTAACTGCACCCCCCAAGCTGTCCCCGCCTCTTGTCTTCCTGCTTTTGGTGCCGGAGTTAGTTGCGGGTCACTTCTTCGTCCCGACCGACTGTCGAGGCAAAAAAATACCTTCGAGCCAAGAAGCGTTGCCCTGTAAATTTTCTCTTCCGCTCGCTGTGCACCTAGGGCAAGTGAATCGGACTTAGCCCGAAGATGCGACCCGCCACGTTCGTCACCGCCTATCTCGATTTCGGTGGTATCGATATCGTCATGTGAACGTGATCGGCGATCAAAAGTCCCCTCTCGATTCGGCTCTCCTCGTGCTGTGTCAGTCCGCGAAACACCTTTGCTACATACGCTCTCAGCTGTCCGTACAACAGTTTTCTTCGACCAATTGGGTATGAGCATAAAGTGGTACTTGGAGAACCGTTTCCCATCTTAGACCTGCAATCTTGTCAATCGGGGTTTTCCTTCCGTTTTCTCGGCCGCGCTCGACTAAACGTTTCTGATGTCAGTAGTTACCCGCAGCCGCGACAAAAAGGCACATGATGTGCTTATGATCACACACCTAAAGTTATCGCAGCAGTGAGATGTCGTCTTTTAATTTTTACAAATTCTGAAAGGAACTAGCCATGGCAAGAAACTCAGTCGAATGGGAAGAAAAACCCAATTTCCCGTCCACACACTACGTGGATACGGGAATCTACACAGACGAAAAGATATTTCGTGAGGAGCAGGAAAAGGTCTTTAACAAGGTCTGGATCATCGCTTGCCACGAATCCGAGTTGCCGAATGCGTTTGACTATCGCACCTTCAGCCACCCTGGTGGTGCGCCGCTGTTCGTAGTTCGCGGCGAGGACATGAAAGTGCGAACGTTCTACAACATCTGTCCGCATCGCGGAAACACGCTGCTCTACGACCCCGTTGGGAACGCGAAGCGCATCACTTGCATCTTTCACGCATGGTCGTTCAACGCGAAGGGTGACTGCATCGAAATTTCGCGTGAGAAACAAGGTTATCAAGAACGCTTCAGTTGCGATAAAGCAGGTCTGCGAGAAGTGAAAACCGGGATCGGCTATGGCGGCTTCGTCTGGGTCAATGTGGACGACGACAGTTGCTCGCTAAGTGAATACGTCGGCGACGCGATGGGACTGCTGGACGAGCATCTAAGCGAGCCTATGGAGGTATTTCATTACCACAAGGCGGTGGTCAACACGAACTATAAGCTTTGGCACGACACCAACAGCGAGTTCTACCATGACTACATGCATTATTTCAATCGCATCACCGGGATGATTCAGCCGGGTTACTTCGATCGCAAATACACCGGCTTCCCGAACGGACATGCGTCCGTTGGATCAATGGCCATCAAATATGACGCGTACGAAGGAAGCAAAAAGCGTGGAGTCGGCTGGCCCGGCTTGGCGCCAGGCGGGTGGGTGCTGATTGATATGTTCCCTGGCATGACTTATAACCTTCGCACCTCCGTACTGCGTATGGACACAGCGATCCCGCTGGGTCCTAACAAGCTGTTGATCGAGTTTCGAGGTCTCGGTTTGAAGAGCGATACCCCTGAGCAACGTGCGGAACGCGTCCGCGACCACAACCAGATTTGGGGGCCGTTCGGCCGCAATCTTCACGAGGACCTCTTGGGTGTGCACGGCCAAGGACTGGCCATGCAAGAGCGCACCGGTAGTAAATGGGTAATCCATGGACGCGAAGAGAATATGACTATTCACGACGAAGGTGGAATGCGCCATTTCTACGCCGAATGGAGCAAACTCATGGGCCGTAAGGCTCATGCACCCTATGCCGACGAAGCTGCGGCGGTTGCGTAGACAGCACAATCCGCACCTTACCTTTACTTTAAAAGAACTCCGATGAAATCCAGACAATCTATTGAAGATCTGATTTATAAGTCCTGCCTTGTCATGGACGATAAGAACTTCGGCGGGTATCTAGAACTGTGCGACACGGCGTTTCATTACGCCATCACCGCCTACAGCCCGGAAATTCGCAAAGAGATGATCTGGCTTGAGCACGATCGGGAGGGCATGAAGAGCCTTTTCGCAAACTTGCCTAAACACAACAGTGACCATTCTCCGCTTAGTCGCCACGCGACGGTCTATTTAGTTGAAGAACAGGACGAGGGGCGCAAGGCAAAAGTCACTAGCGCGTTGCAGGTGTTCAAGACGTCGCTCGATGGCGGCGCGACCGAACTGTTTGCGGTGGCCAAGATGATAGACATGGTGCAACTGACTCCGGAAGGTCCAAAGTTGCTCGATCGAAACATTCGGCTGGAGACTCGAATGTTCGGCATTGGCTACCACATCCCATTTTGATCGTAACGAGTTCGGACGCCTCTATGAAAATCCAGGTAAACGCTAGAAATCGAGCGCATTATTTTGATAGTGAAACTGGTCAAACAATCCTTTACGATGGGCTGAGGGGAGCTGTGGAGCTACCTTATGAGTGCGGCAGCGGAACATGTGGAACGTGCAAAGCCAGGCTCATCTCCGGGGACATTGCCGACGGCTGGCCAGATGCACCGGGGCGAAAGCACCTCAAGGCGCCCGACGAGTTCTTGATGTGCCAATGCGTCGCTAAATCGGATGTCGTGATCGAGGTTGCCGCCTTTGTACATACGATGGAAGCCGGAACCTGCACGCCCGCTTTTCTCGACGGTCACATAAAGTCGGTAAAGGCATTAACGTCAGACGTTGCATTTTTAGAAGTCGAATTGCGCAAGCCTCTCGAATTCGATGCCGGTCAGTTTGTGCTGATAAAAGTTCCTGGTGTGCCTGGGTTTCGGGGTTGGTCGATGGTGAACTACCAGCGCCATTGCAACACGCTGGAATTCGTCGTGAAGAAAAAACCGGGAGGTGGTATTTCGGAGTGGCTGTTCGGTGGCGATCGCGAGGGTATCGAGGTAGAAGTGTTTGGTCCCTTGGGGCGGGCCACGTTCTATCCCAGTCTAGCCAGAAATATTCTTTGCATTGCGGGTGGCAGCGGCATTGCGGGAATGATGTCTATTTTGGCGCGCGCGGCGCATGACGGCTACTTCACGCAATATAACGGCGACGTGTTCTTTGGTGTACGTTCCATGAAGGACGCTTTCTTTCTCAAGGAATTCACTAGCCTGCGCGAACAATGTGGAAAGAAACTGAACGTGACCGTCGCTCTTTCTGAAGAGGAAGCACCGGCGTCCTCAGTCGCGGACTACCCTCAATTGGCGTTCGAAAAGGGCTTCGTGCATGAAGTGGCGGGGCGTCACATGCAAAGCCGCTATCAAAATGTCAGAGCGTACCTGGCTGGACCACCTCCGGCCGTGGATGCTTCGATCCGTATGCTACTTCAAGCCAAAATGACGACCGACAATATTCGCTATGACAAATTTAACTAGGGATTGCGCTGTGAACAAAATACATATATGCAAGTCCAGCGATATTCCGTCCAATGGAATGAAGAGTTACGACGTCGCTGGTGGGTTGAAGGTGTTGATCGCGAACGCGGGGGCAAGCTACTACGCCTATCAGGGAATCTGTCCGCACCAGGAGGTCTGCCTGGACGAGGGGTTTTACGACGGATCGGTGCTGACCTGTCATCAGCATCTGTGGCAATGGGACATCACTACGGGTGCCGCAGTTGGGCTGGCTGAGGCGCCGCTGGAAAGCTACGAAGTCAAGGTCGAAGAAGGCGAGATATTCGTAATGAGAGCAAGCGCGTTGAAAGTCGCCGAGCTGTTCGTCGGGGTTTCTGACGAAACCTTGGAGCGACTTAACAAGATTGCGCGCCGCGAAGAGCATAAAAGTGGAAGTACTTTGTACGACATCGGCGATTCCACTGACGATTTGTATGTACTCGAGTCTGGTCGCGTTGAATTTATGATTGGACGCGACAACCGAACGAGTGCCGCAGGCTTCGTTCTAGTCAAGGGCGAAGTCTTCGGGTGGGCCGCGCTTCTCGATCACCAGCCGCAGCGGATTGCCAAGGCAGCGTGTCTGGAGGATTCGGCGATGCTGAGACTGAGCGGCGAGAAAACGCTGCAGATTTTGGAGTCGGATCCCGTGTCGGGCTATTCCGTCATGCGGAAACTTTCAGGCTTGATAACACGCCTTATCACGGTGCCCGTCGGAAAATAGCAAGCTGCAAGCGACCTAATTAAAAATTACCACCGCCTTGTGGCGGAGATTTTTAATGTGCAGGAATTTAAATTCGTTGTTAGAGAATTAAACCAAAGAAGGAGACTGTCATGAAATGCATGAAAAATTGGTGGGCGAGAGCCACACAGAGAACGCTGGTAACATCACTGTTTGTGCTACTGGGTGCTAACTCGTCTGCGATCGCAGGCGATCTCGACTACGGCAAGGTAGGTGAGCCGGTTAAGCTCATTGTGGGGTATCAGCCGTACTACACGCAATCCTGGTCCGGTGTGATAATGAAGGACAAGAAGCTGTACGAGAAATATTTGCCCAAAGGCTCCACTGTCGAGTTTTCGATTGGGCTTCAAGGCGCTGTTATTGTTAACGCTATGCTTGCTGGCAAGCAGCACATAGGCTATGTCGGCGACATGCCTGGTATCGTATCGACTACCAAGCAAGAGGTTGCCGATATCCGCATCGTGGCTTCCTTAGGCGTTGGCATGGATCAATGCAATATCTTTCTTGCCCGCCCAGATGCCCCCAATTTTGCCACCCAGATGGAGGCCATCAAATGGTTGAACGGCAAGCAAGTAGCCGTACCCAAGGGAAGCTGTACCGACCGCTTCGCTCAAGCGGTGTTCAAGAAAGCGAACGTCGAACCAGCCGCTTACCTGAATCAAAATATCGAAGTGATCACCAGTGGCTTCCGGGCGGGCAAGCTCGACGCGGCCGTCATCTGGGAGCCCACCGCGTCCCGATTGGTACAGGAGGGATTGGCCAAAAGGATCGCCTCGGGTACCGCGGTGAACGAAAAGGACGGAGGTTACCTTACTATGCGCTATGACTTGATCAAGCAGCGTCCGGACGTAGTCAAGGCGTGGCTCAGTGCTGAGCTCGATGCACAGTTGTTCTTGGCGGACTCGAAGAATGCCCAAGAGGTGGCACGAATGGCAAATGAGCAGACCACTGGATTTAGCGAAAAGGTGCTTTGGTCTTCTATGTACGGTCAAAATGCTGAGGCGGTTGGCGGCGCTTCCGAGCGCCAACTGCTGCCGTATGCGATCACGCCTGAAGTGATGACATCTATCGCCACTTCTGCGACGTTTCTCCATTCTGTCAAGAGTATCAACGTAGACAAGCTGCGTCCGGAAGCGGTCATGCCGGAGTTCGCCGCGGCTGCTTTGAAGGAGCGAGGGCTGTCGTCTCCTGTCGGTTCGGTGAAGGCGCTCCCCGATTCCGCATACAAGGGTAAATAACGAAACACAGCGGAATTTCCCGCGAGTACAAAAGCAAGGATGGAATCTGCGCCGACGGAAAATCGGCGCAGACTCTCCGAGAAACCTTCAGCGCTTAGAGACAGGCGCAAAAACGTAAAAATAGGAGGATGAATGGACCAAATTAGCGCATTATTAAAACGCGCCATGCCGTTTCAAATGGTGGGGCCTGATGGGCTCGCGTCAATTGCTGGGCTTGCGAAGTGGGAGTCCCATGCCAAGGGCGATCTGATTTATCAGGTGGGCGACGAGGCAGACGATATTTACTTGGTCTCGTCGGGCAGTGTGCAGCACACACTGCACGGCAATAACGGCGCGGGTACGCTAGAAAGAGCTATGCGCTCGGGCGACGTCTTTGGGTGGGCTGCAGTGATGGAAGACCAAGCTCGTCTTGCAACCACAATGTGTCTCGAGCGCACCGAGCTGGTTCGCATAAACGGAGCGGCTTTGATCAAGCTGTTCAAGTCCTTCCCCATCGTAGGCGATGTGGTCATGAGCCGTTTCGCCACCATGATCACCAAGGAATTCGGCGTATCCTCTTTAGTTGCGGAAAAAATACGCCGCTTGCCGCAAGGCGCAGGTTCCACCGCAGAGTCTAAGGGAACGACTAAGGTTCAGACAGCAACGCCGACCGGCTTGGCCTTGACCATGTTCAGGTTATCGCAGTGGCTCAGTAGCCCTAAGCCTTATTTGATGCTCATAGGCTTTGCGATACTGCTTGGATTTTGGCAGTTCGCGGTGACTGTGTGGAAGTTGCCGCGTTTCGAGGACTTGCCCGGACTAACGGTAGTAGTGAAGGAGCTGTTCAGCCGCGATCCGGTTTACGGTCTTTCGATCTATACGCCAGAATACTATCAACATATATGGGTCAGTGTCCAACGCATAGCCATCGCATATTTTCTCGCGACGGTGCTTGGAGTTCCGCTCGGACTGTTCTTGGGATGGTCCAAGAAATTTCGCGAATACGTGTTTCCAGTATTTGAACTCCTTCGGCCCATTCCAATTCTGGCGTGGGTGCCGCTGGCAATTCTGATGTTCAGGGGTGCCGAAACGCCTGTCATATTCCTTATCTTCTTGGCGTCCTTCTTTGCGACGGCACTCAATACCATGCTCGGCGTTGAGTCGATCGACGAATCTTACAGCCGGGCAGCTTATTGTCTGGGCGCAAACAAGTGGCAGGTATTCAGAGAAGTCATTACCCCCGGTGCAATGCCGTTCATATTTACTGGGCTTCAAATTTCGGTGGGTGTAGCCTGGTTCTCGCTGGTAGCAGGAGAAATGGTTTCCGGTTCATTCGGCTTGGGCTATGTGATTAACACGTCCTACACGATGGTTCGCTATCCCACCATAGTCATCGGCATGATCACGTTGGGTGTCGTAGGCTACTCGACCAGCGCTCTGGTCCGCTTTGGCGGTGACTACATGATGCAATGGCGGGTCCGCGAACAAGCCTTGGGGGGTAATTAAATGAGCTCGGTACTACAGGGGTCCGGCAACACCCGCCAGATTGCCAAGCAAGGCGCAATACGCATTGAAGATGTGGTGAAGATCTACGATCCGGATGGCGCTGCGGTTATGGCGGTGGATCACTGCTCGCTCGACATTCCAGCCGGTGAGATATGCATGATCGTCGGCCCCTCTGGTTGTGGGAAGACGACGCTGCTCAATGCAATTGCTGGATTTCACAGTATCACTTCGGGAAAGATATTCCTGGATGGAAAGTTGTTGTGCGGACCGGGCAAGCCCCAGGCGGATCCAGGTTCAGATCGCATCGTTGTCTTCCAGAATGGCGCGCTTTTTCCCTGGAAGTCAAATATCGATAACGTCGCATTCGGGCCTCTCATGCAGGGCAAGATGGGCAAGAAGGAAATCTACGAGAAGGCCCGCAGCATGATGGCAGATGCCGGACTCAGCGGTACCGAGAATAATTATCCAGGTGAAGTTTCATCGGGGTTGCGCCGCCGTGTCGAGATCGTTCGCGCGCTGATGAATGATCCGAAAGTATTGCTCTTCGACGAGCCGTATCGCGCCTTGGACTCTTTAACCAAGTCGGTCATGCATGAGGCGCTGTTAGAGATTTACTACAAGAATCGGGTTACCATTTTCTTCATCACGCACGATCTCGAAGAAGCCATCTTTCTCGGGCATAAGCTCGTAATCATGACAACACGTCCGTGCCGGCCGAAAAAGATTCTTGATGTGGATATCCCTCATCCACGTGATTACAGTGTACTGACGAGTCCTCGCTTCCGGCAACTGATGGATGAAACCGTCGAACTCGTTCATGAAGAAGCAAAGAAATCTTTTGCCTCCGGCGAAAAGGAGGGCTAAGGAAATGAATATCACAAACCGTTTTAAGAAGAAACTACTTAGCGAAGCCGGTTTGCGGGCGGCTATTTCAATAATCGTATTTATGGTGCTCTGGGAGGTCGGCGCTCGATCCAAGGAATGGCTGGGATTCTCCTTGCCTTGGATAGGACAGGTACCAGCGCCATCGGCCGTTGCAAAGGTTTGGGCTGGGCTTTTGAGCGATGCCGGTTATTGGCAAAGTTGGTATCTCAGTCTATTTCGCGTCATGGCGGGTTTCCTTGTTGCGATGTTAATCGGAATTCCATTCGGATTATTCATGGCGGTGAGCAAGATCTTTAACGGCATTGCCTTTCCTTCGTTTGAAATCTTGCGTCCTATCCCTCCGCTGGCTTGGGTTCCGATCTCGATCATTTTCTGGCCCACTCAAGAACTTTCGATTGCCTTCGTAACCTTTCTGGGGGCGTTCTTCACCATAGTGATCAACGTGGTCGGTGGCGCGCGATCAATTGATATTCGCTTCTTTCAATCCGCCCAGGCCATGGGCTCCTCTCAGTGGGACATCTTTCGTCGCGTAGTCCTGCCTGCAACCTTGCCTTCCATCGTGGTCGGATCGTCGGTTGGCATGGGTATAACCTGGAACGTGGTCGTAGCAGCTGAAATGATCTCCGGTGGAGGCAGCAGTAGCGGCGGGTCGGGCGGCGGCCTTGGCTATTTTATCTGGAACTCTTACGTGGGCGGTTCCTATGAACAGATCGTCGTGGGAATGATCAGTATCGGAATCGCGGGATATGCCAGCAGCGAGTTGCTGCGGTCGATGGGAGGATTCTTTACACCATGGCTGAAGAAACGATAAGGGGACCAGGATAATGAATGATCTACATGCAACTTCAGGGCGCGTCGAAAGCGCAAGGCCAGCGGTAAGCGCGGGCGAGATCACAGTCAGCAACGTCAGCAAATCATATGGAGCTGGTCTATTTACCAAGGACGTGGTTCAGGACTGCTCATTCACGATTGAGCGCAATAAGCTGACTGTGATGATTGGACCATCAGGTTGCGGAAAAAGCACGCTGATTCGGCTCCTTGCAGGGTTCGAAAAACCGACTTCCGGAACGATTGCGCTGAACGGCAAGCCTATAACCGGACCGGGGCGCGACCGTCTTGTGGTTTTCCAGGAGTCCGCACTGTTCCCCTGGATGACAACCTACGACAACATCATGTATGGCCCCCGCGCGCGTGGTGAAGATACTCAGCAGGCACGCGATATGGCCAAGTTCCTGCTCGAGAAAGTAGGTCTGACCGCGTTTCGCGAAAAGTATCCGCCGCAGCTCTCCGGTGGGATGCAGCGTCGTGCAGAGCTGGCTAGGGCCATGATAAATAACCCGAACGTGATGATTCTTGACGAGCCCTTTCGTGGTCTGGATGCTATGTCCAAGGAATTGATGTGGGAATATTACGCGGGGCTTTTCGAGGAGTCGCGAAGGACTAACTTTTTCGTCACGACTGACATCGATGAGGCAATCTTTCTGGCCGATCGGTTGCTGATCATGACGAATGCTCCTGCACGTGTTCGTGCGACTCTGGAGATTGACATCCCGCGGCCAAGAAAAATTGCAGACCTATTCAACAACGAGCGTGCAAATGAAGTGAAGATAGAAGCTCTGTCCCTGCTACACGAAGAAGCAATGAAATCGTTTTCGGGTGGAAGCAAGGCAGCAGCTGACTTTATTGAGGCTTACTCAAAGCGTGATACAAAACAGAAGTGACGCATTGAATTTAAACTAGCGAGATTACCACCTCAGCACAACAAAACATAATCGCATACCGTATTTGCTTACCTTTCGCGCATCAGGCCTTTAAAGACTAACTCGGAGATTTGAAAATGACAACAGAAATTATCGATATGAGGAGCCGCCCGTCCTTCCTGCATGATTTCTACGGTGCCACACCTGGCACCAAGGAATACGATGTCGTCAAATGGCTGAATCGACGAGTCGGATCCAAGGATGACGAGCACTTCACTCGCTCCAAAAACGCGAAAGGATTTGTTAAGGAGGTCCGAGAGTCAGGTATCCATGCTGCAGTCGTTGTAGGAAGAGACATTCCCGGGATTCGCCATTCGAATGATGATATTTACAAATTGACGGGCAAGCACAAAGAGCTCATTGGTATCGGGTCGGTGGATCCGTACGCTCTAGGCAGTCAGGGCGCGGCCATGGAAGTTGAGCGTGCAATCAAGACTTTGGGTTTGAAGGGAATTAATCTTGAACCAGGCTTCGCGAGCAAGCCAACGCATGCGGATGATCCGATTTTCAACTCGATTTACGAGGTTTGTTCCAAACTCAACGTGCCGGTCTGCCTCATGTCCGGACCTACCACACCGAATTTTGATTTGAATAATCCTGCGGCAGTTGGTCGCGTAGCGCGCGCATTCCCCAATCTTTCGATTGTTTGCTATCACGGCTTTTATCCCTATGTAAACGAGATTATTGGCGTGGCCTTTCGCTATGAAAACGTGTTTGTGGTTCCGGACATGTATATCTTTCTTCCCGGCGGAAATCTGTATGTCGAAGCGGCCAATGGCTTTATGAAAGATCAAATTATGTTCGGAAGCTCGTACCCATTCCGAGCCATGGATCAATCGGTCAAAGACTACAAGAAACTGGGTTTTCGCGACAAGGTCATGGAATGCGTTTTTTCGACTAATGCCAAGCGTGTGCTAAAAATCAAATGAAGGTTCTGCTTCGCGTGGCAAGGTTAACAAGCTTATAAAGGTGGATTCGGCCACTGTATCTTTTAGAGAAGCTTCTTCGGCGGACCTTGAAGCGTTGCTGGGCTTGTATGCGCTCCTGGAATTCAAGCCCGCGTTAAGCCTCTCTATGGAGGCAGCGCGAGCTCGCTTCCAACGATATAAAGAATATCCCAACTACCGCATCTATGTTGCGGAGTTGGGCGAAGTGGTAGTGGGAACGTTTGCGTTGATCATAGTTGACAGCATTGCGCACTGTGGGAAGCCCTTCGCGGTAGTGGAAGACGTGGTGGTTTCGCAAGACTGTCAAGGAAGGGGAATAGGCAAGCGCATGATGGAATTTGCGATGTGCCGCTGTAAAGAGTTTGGCTGCTACAAGCTTACTTTGTCCAGCCATCTCAAGCGCCAGATAGCCCATTCATTCTATGAATCCCTAGGCTTCGAGAAGCATGGTTTTAGTTTTTTTATTACATGATTGCCCGCTCATTGAGTAGTGGCAAGCTGGGTATTGGAGGGGAAATTTAACGAAGCAGTTGCTCCGGGCGCATTCAAGGTATTTCTCTTCGGCGAATATTGAAACCTTGTCGGGCTTGTACGCGCAGCTGGAATTCGGAAACGGGGAAAGCCTCTCTTTGGAAGTAATGCGAATGCGTTTCGAGCGCTATGGGGAGATCCCAACTATCAGATCCATGTTGCGGAAGTTGGATGAAGCTTTAATTGTAACGTTTGCATTGATCATAATCAGCTTCGGGGTACCAATACCTTGAGACGATCCGCGTTACACTGATTTAATTAAAGTTAATTATTTACTTAGGAATTCTGATGAAAACGAGAGCTGCAATTGCATGGAAGGCCGGTGCCCCACTCACGGTGGAGGAAGTGGATCTTGCTGGTCCGAAAGAGGGCGAAGTTTTGGTTGAGATCAAAGCAACAGGAATTTGCCATACTGACTATTACACTCTTTCAGGTGCCGACCCAGAAGGAATTTTTCCCTCTATTTTGGGGCATGAAGGCGCGGGCATCGTGCTGGAGGTTGGCGCCGGCGTGACTTCGCTGAAAAAAGACGATCACGTCATTCCTCTATACACCCCGGAATGCCGACAATGCAAATTCTGCCTGTCCCGCAAGACCAATCTCTGTCAGTCCATACGGTCGACCCAGGGGCGCGGGCTGATGCCAGATGCGACGTCACGTTTTTCGATCGACGGCAAGCCCATATTTCACTATATGGGGACCTCGACATTCTCGAATTACATCGTGGTACCGGAAATCGCATTGGCCAAAATCCGTGAAGACGCGCCGTTCGACAAGGCCTGCTATATCGGTTGTGGCGTTACAACCGGTGTCGGCGCCGTTGTGTTTTCCGCCAAGGTCGAGGCTGGCGCCAATGTCGTGGTGTTCGGTCTGGGCGGGATCGGGCTGAACGTCATTCAGGGCGCAAAAATGGTCGGCGCGGACAAAATTATCGGCGTTGATATTAATCCCGGTCGAATCGAGATGGCGCGCAAGTTCGGCATGACCCATTTTGTCAATCCAAAGGAAGTCGGAAATGTCGTCGATCACATCATTCAATTGACCGATGGCGGCGCCGATTATTCGTTCGAGTGCATCGGCAACACGACCACCATGCGCCAGGCGCTGGAATGCTGCCACAAGGGCTGGGGCCAGTCCTTCATCATCGGGGTCGCAGCGGCAGGCGAGGAAATCAGTACCCGTCCATTCCAGTTGGTCACCGGGCGCGAATGGAAGGGCTCGGCTTTCGGCGGCGCACGCGGGCGTACGGACGTACCGAAGATCGTCGACTGGTATATGGAAGGCAAGTTGAATATCGCCGACTTGATCACCCATACCTTGCCACTGGAGCGCATCAACGAAGGTTTTGACCTGATGAAAAGCGGCGAGTCGATTCGATCCGTTGTGCTTTACTAATGGCGTCGGAATGCTTGAACTGATCAGTGAACACGCCTGTTTCGGCGGGATTCAGAGGTTTTATTCGCACCAATCGAGCGAGATTGGGTTGCCAATGCGCTTCTCGGTTTTTTTGCCGGCGCAAGCGAGCACCGGTAAGGTGCCAGTCCTTTTTTACCTGGCTGGGCTGACGTGCAACGAGGAAACCTTCATGATCAAGGCCGGTGCGCAACGCGCCGCAGCAGCGCAAGGCTTGATCCTCGTTACCCCGGATACAAGCCCGCGCGGCGCGGGCATCGCGGGCGAATCCGAAAGCTGGGATTTCGGCTTGGCTGCGGGCTTTTATGTGGATGCGACAGAGGCGCCGTGGAATGCGCATTACCGGATGTACAGCTATGTGCTGGAACTGTATCAAACGGTAATCCAGACGTTGCCGGTTGATTCGTCGAGAGTTGGTATTTTTGGTCATTCAATGGGAGGCCATGGTGCGCTGGTGCTGGCGCTGCGCAATCCGGGTCTGTTCCGTTCGGTATCTGCCTTCGCACCTATCTGCGCGCCCAGCCAATGCCCTTGGGGAGCGAAGGCGTTCTCTGGGTACTTGGGTGGAAACGAACAAAACTGGCTGCAATACGATGCTAGTGCGCTGATGGAAAACGGACGGGCTCCGTTCCCAAACGGCATCTTGATCGATCAAGGGTTGGCCGATAAATTCCTTCAGGATCAGCTATTTCCAGATGCTTTCGAAAAGGCATGCAAAAAGGCTCAACAGCCTCTGGAGCTACGTAGACATGCTGGCTATGATCATGGGTACTACTTTATTTCAACATTCGTCGAAGACCATATTCGGTTTCATTCTAGGCAGTAATGGAGTCGGTAGTTGGCGAGTTAGCGCCATCGAACAGGTACAGATCGATGGCGACTCTTATGACAACGTTTTTTGCTGGGGAAGTACCGTTTCAAATAATCGTCGTGGCCCCCAGCCTGCGCCGTGATTAACGTAAATGTAAAAAGGAAAAAATATTATGGGTAAGGCAGTCAAAATACATCCGGCAGTCGATGGGGGACTTAAACCGGCGGCGGCAAAGTTTTCGGGCGGATCCCTGTCGTGCAAATGCGAGAAAAAAAATGTCATCGTGTCGATCGCGGGGCAGTGCGCGCACAATCACGTCTGCGGTTGCAGCAAGTGTTGGAAGCCAAAAGATGCCTTGTTTTCACAGGTTGCTGTGGTTTCGCGCGACAACGTCACTGTTACTGCGAATGCCCAGAAACTTAAGGTAGTAGATCCAAAGACAACCATTCAGCGCCATGCTTGCAAAAAGTGCGGTGTGCACATGTATGGCCGGATCGAAAACACCGACCATCCGTTCTTTGGACTCGACTTTGTCCACACCGAGCTCTCGAATGAGGCTGGCTGGGCCCCTCCTGAATTTGCAGCCTTTGTTTCGTCAATTATCGAGTCCGGTGGTGCCAGCCCAAAAAATATAGGTGCAGTCAGAGCAAGACTGGTAGAACTCGGGCTTGCGCCTTACGATTGCTTATCTCCGCCGTTGATGGATGCGATCGCGACGCACACGGCCAAAGCGGCTGGTGTGTTGAGATAAACTAAATTAAAATGCGCGCTGTAGCATTGAAACCATTTAATTGTGGCAAATTCAGTTGAACCTGCTTTATCAACGAAGTATCTGATTTGAACATGGGATCCCGGCTAGCCTGGATGCCTTGTTCGAACGGCCAGATACTCAATGGCAGGGTTGGTGCTGATTTCTCAGTCTATGGACTATGCCCAGCTTGCAGGGTTTCCCGCCTTTATTGAAACGATGACGGTGGTCGCGGTCTTGTTGTTCCTCACCCCATTGCTGTTTCCCCTGCCGCGAGCGATGTTAAGCGCCAACATTTTTATGGCCGTCGGCGAGCTCATCGATATCGCCTTTGTCAAGCACGCCTCGCTGGCCAGTCGCCCTCACGGCATTGCCTCCGCGGTCTCGTTTGGGGCAGCACTGGCTTTTGCACCAAGCCTAGACATGGGTGTTCTTGTGGGCGTTGTGCTGTTCCTGGGTCTTGACCTGTATCGCATCATGAAGCCGCGGGTGGCGCCGCTCGGCCGTCACCTCGTACGGCGCAATGCGCGCCAGTGGCGTTACCTTGGTGTTCACGGGACTGAAGAAGCAGGTGCTAGACCGGATGCACAGTACTGACCTGTTTGAGTTGATTGGCTCGGCTAATATCTTTCCCAATGAAGATCAGGCGCTTGCCGCCATCGACCACTGGCTGTGCTCCGAGGGACAGGGGGAACTATTAATGACGTCCATCCCTCCGCCCTCGCAAGAGCCCCCTAACTGCGGACGCACCACTCCATGAACCCGCACCCTGCTATACAAAAACGAAGCGGCCCGAACTGCGCCGGGTGTTTGGTATGAATTTACGTTCCCAACGCTGGTCGTGGCTACAGCGGTTTCTGCCGTTCCTGTCATGGTTTCCCATCAGCGCCCTGGTGCTGCGCAGCGACCTGATCGCCGGTATCACCGGTGCGTTGGTGCTGGTGCCCAAGGCCATGGCTTATGCGCAGTTATCCGGCCTGCCGGTTCACTTTGGCCTGTACGTTGCCTTCGTGCCCGCCATTCTGGGTGCCTTGTGGGGCTCGTCAAGGCAACTGGCGACTGGGCCGGTCGCCATAATTTCCCTTATGACGGCGGCAGCGCTCACGCCTTTGGCGACGCCTTTCTCGGCCGACTACATCGAACTGGCGCTGTTGCTCACGCTTATGGTGGGCGTGATCCAGTTTTCCCTGGGCGCCCTGAAGCTGGGCACCATCGTCAACTTTGTGTCGCATCCGGTGATTCTCGGTTTCATGAACGCCGCAGCCATCATCATCGCGCTGTCCCAGCTCGACTTGCTGCTGGGCATTTCCAAAGGGCGTAGCGACTCATTGCTGTTTGATGTCTGGGAGATGCTGGGCCAAGTGCCGCAGACCCACCTGCCCACGCTGGCGATGGCCGTCTTCGCGCTCGCACTGATGCTCGCGCTCAAGCGCATCGCGCTGCTGTCCAAACTCAGCATGCTGATCGCCGTGGTGGTCACCGTCATCGTCAGCCAGCTCATCGGTTTCGAGCGCGCGGCCACCGGGCAGCCTGAGCACATTGCCGACGCGCAGACGCGCAACCTGGTGTCAGCCTATGCCCAAGCAGACCAGCGCATCCGGTCCCTGAACACCGGGTTGCCGGCGCAGGCAGCTCAGTTGCGAACACTCAAGGACGGCGACCCCCGCGCTAGCGCGACGCTGCGCCACCAACTGCACCTGAGCCAGCTTGATGTGGCAGCATTGAGCGTCGAGAACAAGAGTCTGTTGCGCGACATTCGCCAAATCGCGTTCGAGCGGGGCAGCTCCGGGCCGGGCGGCGCGCGCGCCCTTTATCTCACAGGTCAGGTGCCCGCCGGGGTGACAACCGACGGTCATCGCTGGCAGATCAAGAAGATTGACAACGGCACACTCCAGCTCGCTGCCGGAGGCGACGTGGTGGGCAAGATTCCGCAAGGCCTGCCAGCCTTGCGCCTGCCCACCCTCACGCTCGATGCCTTTGTGTCGCTCCTGTCGGCGGCCGTGGTGATTGCGCTGGTGGGTTTCATGGAGTCGATCGCGATGGCCAAAGCTCTGGCAGCCAAAACCAAGCAGCGCATTGACCCTAACCAGGAACTGATCGGGCAGGGCGTGGCCAACCTGGGCGGCGCCTTCTTTCAGTCCTACCCGGCCAGCGGCTCCTTCACCGGTTCGGTCATCAACCTGCAAGCCGGCGCCAAAACCGGCTTTGCGATGGTGTTCAACGGCTTGTTTGTGGTGGCCACGCTGCTGTTCCTGACCCCTTATCTGCACCACCTGCCCAAGGCCACACTGGCCGTGATCATTTTGCTGGCTGTGACCAGCCTGATCACGCCCGCGGCGCTGAAACACACCTGGAATGCAAGCCGTGCCGATGGCCTGGTGGCCATTGCCACCTTTGCCGTCACGCTGCTGGCGGCACCCCACCTGGACAAGGGCATCCTGATTGGCGCTGCGCTGGCGGTGGTGCTGTACCTGTACCGCACCATGAAACCCAGGGTGGCGCAACTGGGCCGCCACCCGGATGGCGCCCTGCGCGACATCGCCATTTACCCCGATTTGCCCACCAGTCCGAACGTGATTGCCTTGCGCTTTGACGACTCGCTGTACTTTGCCAACGCGGCGTTCTTTGAAGACGCTGTGCTGGACGCGCTCGCCAACAAGTTGCAGGCCAGGTACCTGCTGGTCGTGGGAGGCGGCATCAATCAGATGGACGCCTCCGGCGAGGAGATCGTGCGCCACCTGGTGGAGCGCTTGCGTGCCAGTGGCGTGACCCTGGTGTTCTCAGGACTAAAGAAGCAGGTGCTCGACGTGATGCGCAACACCGGCTTGTTTGAGCTGATCGGCACCCAGCACATCTTTCCCAACGATGACCAGGCACTGGCCGCCATCTACCAGTGGCTGGGCGCGGATGGACACGGCGAGCTGCTGGCAACGCCTGCTCCGTCCACAGCAACGGCATCAACCACCAGCGCGCAAGCAATACCATGATCTCGCCCACCACCCTGGCACGATGGTTTCCGTTTCTGGATTGGCCGCGTGCCACGGCCCATTCACTCAAGCTTGATCTGTCGGCGGCGCTCACCGGGGCGATGATCGTGTTGCCGCAGGCCATTGCCTTTGCCAGCATTGCGGGCTTGCCGCCGCAATATGGCTTGTATGCAGCCATGGTGCCCGCCATGGTGGCGGCGCTGTGGGGATCGAGCTGGCATCTGGTGACCGGCCCCACCACGGCCATCTCGATCATGGTATTTGCCTCGGTAAGCCCGATGGCCCAGCCCGGTAGTGCGCAATACATCGGCTTGGTGCTCACCCTCACCCTGCTGGTGGGGGTGATTCAGCTCACCATGGGTTTGGCGCGCCTGGGGGCCATGGTCAACTTTATCTCCCACACCGTTATTTTGGGCTTTACCGCCGGTGCCGCCTGCTTGATCATGGCAAGCCAGATTGGCAACTTCTTTGGCCTGGCGGTGCCGCGCGGCCTGCACTTTCACGAGGTCATTCTCTTTGCTGCGAACCACATTGGCGAAACCCACCTCTGGGTGACGATGGTCGGCGTGGCCACGCTTATTTGTGGATTGTTGGCACGGCGCTATCTGGCGCGCCTGCCCTACATGATTGTGGCCATGGTGGCAGGCAGCCTAGTGGCCTTGCTGCTGAACCGGCAACTAGGGCCCGAGCAAACCGGCATCGCCACGGTGGGCACGATTGCGGCCTCACTGCCGCCCTTGTCGATGCCCAACCTGTCCTTCAGCGCTATCCAGTCAATGTTTTTTCCGGCCTGTGTCATTGCGGTGCTGGCCTTGACCGAAGCGGTGGCCGTCGCCCGCTCGATTGCGGCCAAGTCGGGCCAGCGCATTGACAGCAACCAGGAGTTCATCGGCCAGGGCCTGTCCAATGTGGCGGGCGGGTTCTTCTCGGCCTACACCTCCAGCGGCTCATTCAACAGCAGCGGCCTGAACTATGCGTCGGGCGCGAGAACCCCTCTGGCGGCGGCGCTGTCAGCCGTTTTTTTGCTGATCATCGCCGTCTTTGCCGCACCGCTGGCGGCCTACCTGCCGGTGCCGGCCATGGCGGCCATCCTGTTCATCGTGGCGTGGGCGCTGATTGACTTCAAGCACATCGGTCAAATTTTGCGGCGCCATTCCCGCGAGCGCATCGTGCTCGTCATCACGTTCGGCGGCACCTTGGTGGACCTCGAAAAAGGCTTGTTTCTGGGGGTGCTCACCTCGCTGCTGTTTTACCTGTACCGGACATCGCAGCCCACCATGGTGGAACTCACCGCGCCAGCCTCGGAGCTTGGCAACCCGGCGCGCAAGCTGGTGCCTGCCAGCCCGCAGGCGCCAGTGTGCCCGCAGATGGCGATGCTGCGCATCCAGGGCTCGATCTACTTTGGCGCAGTCGAACATGTTCGCCACCACCTGCACGCCGTGGATGAAGCCGACCCGCAGAGAAGGTGGCTGTTGCTGCTCGCCCGCGGCGTCAACTTCATCGACCTCGCCGGGGCCGAAATGCTGGCGCACGAGGCGCAGCGAAGGCAAGCCCTGGGCGGAGGAATGTTGCTGGTGGGTGCGCCCGCTGGCGTGCGCCAAGTGCTGGAGCGCGGCGGTCAGATCGATGAACTGGGTGCGCAGCGCATCGTGGCTCACAGGGGGGATGCGCTGCACGAGGTCTACGCGCTGCTCGACAGCGATATCTGCCGCAGTTGCACCCGCCGGGTGTTCGACGAGTGCCAGACCCATCTGCCCAATGGTGAGCCGCGGCAGCAGGCTCAGGCTCCTGATTCGTTGGGGTCAGCGCTGTCTCGCAGCGTGCCTCCACGGTCTGCCCCACCCCTTTCCGCCGACACAAAGGACTCTTCCCATGAGTGACTGACCTTGTCCCTGAAAAACGCATCCCTTGCTGAGCGTTTCAATCCAAGCAAGGAGAACGGCAATGACGAAGACAGTGAGGGCGCGCTACCACGCTGGAGTTCAAGCAGGACGCGGTCAGGCTGGTCGTGGGTGGACAGATCGCGGCAGCGGCCAGGTTGCTGGGCGTGGTGAAGCCGACGCTGTTCAACTGGGACAAGGCGCAGCGTGCGGGCAAGCTTAAAGACGCTGACAGCAAGGTCGTGCGTGCGCAGGAGATGGAGATCAGCCGGCTGCAGGCGAAGTTGGTGCGCGTGAAGATGGAGCGCGACATTCCGGGAAAAGCGACGTCGTACTTCGCGAAAGCGCAGAGTTGAAGTACGCCTTCATCCACCTTCACCGGCGGGTATGCCGTTCTCGGTGCAGTGCCGAGTGCCGAGTGCTCGAGGCCAGCGTGGCCAGGTATCACGAGCACTTCGTGCGCCGTGCCAGCGCAGCCCAGCGGCGCGGCCTGGGCGAGGACGCACTGCTGGTGCATATCAAGGTCATCCGCGCCAACGGCAAGTGTCGCTTCAAGGTCGCCACCGACAGGAACCACAACCTGCCGATTGCACCCAACCTGCTGGAGCGGCGGTTCTTCGTGGTCTAGCCGGACAAGGTGTGGGCGGGCTACATCACCTACATCCACATCGCTGAAGGCTGGCTGTTCCTGGCGGTGGTGATCGACCTTTTCAGCCGCCAAGTGGGGGGTGGAGCCTGCATGAGGAAATGACGCGCGCCATCGCCATCGATGCGCTGCGCATGGCCTGATTCACGCGGCGCCCGGGAAAGACGAGCGGGCTGACGTTCCACAATGATCGGGGCAGCCAACTTGGGTTCAAGGAGTCGTCGCAACACCGCTTGCTTGACCTTCGCATAGTAAGGCATCAAGTGCTTCGGCAGGTGTTCTCCATCCAAGAGTTTTGCG
>JAJAYS010000121.1 GCA_026786065.1 Polaromonas sp. | reverse complement strand
GACGGCAGCATCAGTGTCGATGGCACCGACATCCGGCGCTTCAAGGTGGCCGATTACCGGCGCAACATCGGTCTGGTGTTGCAGGAGCCGTTTTTGTTCTTCGGCACGATTGCCGAGAACATCGCCTACGGCAAACCCGGCGCCAGTCGCGCCGAGGTGGTGGCCGCAGCCCGCGCTGCGCATGCGCATGAGTTCATCCTGCGCCTGCCGCAGGGCTACGACTCGCTGGTCGGCGAGCGCGGCCAGGGCCTGTCGGGCGGCGAGCGCCAGCGCATCTCGATTGCCCGCGCGCTGCTGATCGATCCGCGCATCCTGATCCTGGACGAAGCCACCTCGTCGGTCGATACCGAGACTGAAAAAGAGATCCAGAAGGCGCTCGACAACCTGGTGCAGGGCCGCACCACGATTGCGATTGCGCACCGGCTTTCGACGCTGCGCAAGGCTGACCGGCTGGTGGTGATGGACCGCGGCCGCGTCGTCGAGGTTGGCCCGCACGACGAGTTGATGGCCAAGCAGGGCGCCTACTGGCGGCTCTACGAGGTGCAGCTGCGCCAGGTCGATGACGAGGGCAGCGACGGTGCAGCTGGCGCTCTGGCGCTGGCCGACCGGCAACTGGCGCAACTGGCGCACGCCGCCCAGCATGCGGTGCAGCATTCGGGCAATCCGTGAAGGCAGCTACCCAATGAACCACCCCGAAAGCGTGCCCGCCTCGACCCCGGCCGGCGCGGTGATCCAACTGGCGCGCCAGCCATCCGGGCAACTGCGCCTGATTGCCGCTGACGGCAGCCTTCACGACGGCGTGACGCCGGTGCGCGCTTTTCCGCTGGCCGCCCCCGACGAAGGGCTGTCGCTGGTCAGCACCGATGGCCATGAGCTGGCCTGGATAGCCAGCCTGTCGGCGCTGCCACCCGCGTTGGGGGCATTGTTGCGCGAAGAGCTGGCGTTGCGCGATTTCAGCCCGGTGATCTCCCGGCTTGTGAGCGTTTCGACTTTTGCGACGCCCAGCGTCTGGAGCGTCGAAACCGATCGCGGCCCGACCTCGTTTGTGCTGAAGGGCGAAGACGACATCCGCCGGCTGAACGACCGCGCACTACTGATAGCTGGCGGGCAGGGCGTGCAGTACAGCGTGCCCGACATGGGCGCGCTGGACCGGGGCTCGCGCAAGCTGCTAGAGCGCTTTTTGTAGCGCGCGCTGCCCGTAAGGCGGCCGGTGCGTTATGGATCCTCGCCTTACCCCCTCTTCCCCAGGAGAGGGCCGGGGTGAGGGTCCGCGATTGCAGACTTCATCGGGCCGAATCGACAGGCGCCTTCGGCAACTCGATTCCTGGAAAAATCTTGATCACTGCGCTATCGTCCTCACGTGCATAACCGGCGCTGGACGCCTGCATGAACATTTGGTGCGCGGTGGACGACAGCGGCAGCGGAAACTTGCTGGCGCGTGCCATGTCCAGCACCAGCCCAAGGTCCTTGACAAAAATATCGACCGCCGACAGCGGCGTGTAGTCGCCGGCCAGCACATGGGTCATGCGGTTCTCAAACATCCAGCTGTTGCCCGCACTGTGCGTGATGACCTCGTACAGCGCGGCCGCATCGACCCCTTCGCGCAGGCCCAGCGCCATGGCTTCGGCGGCGGCCGCAATGTGTACCCCGGCCAGCAGCTGGTTGATGATCTTGACCTTGCTACCGGCCCCGGCGTGGTTGCCGAGCCGGTACACCTTGGCCGCCATCGCATCCAGTAGCGGCCCGGCTTTTGCATAGGCCTCTGGGCTGCCGGCGGTCATCATCGTCATGTCGCCGCTGGCGGCTTTGGCTGCCCCGCCCGAGATCGGCGCATCAAGGTACAAAATGCCCAGCGCGGCCAGGCGCTTTTCGAGCGCGATCGACCAGTTCGGATCGACCGTCGAGCACATCACGAACACGCTTTCCGGCTTCATCGCCGCCGCGCAGCCGCTGCCAAGCTGCGCCGCATCGCCCCCGGGGCCGAACAGCACCGCCTCGGTCTGCGCTGCATTGACGACGACCGAGATCACCACGTCACAGGCCGCGCCCAGCTGCGCCAGCGAGTCGCAGGCCACGCCGCCGGACTGCGCAAAGGCCTTTGCAGTGTCGGCACGCACGTCGTACACCTGCAGGCTGTGCCCGGCGCGCCGCAGCGACTGCGCCATGCCGCCGCCCATCGCCCCCAGGCCGATCAATCCGACTGTCTGCTGCATGTTTGTTTCCTGTGTTGGTTTGCGCTTGGATTCTGGCAGCGGACGGTGTGTCGGGTCGCTCCATCGCGCTTGCCGTGCCGATCTGGCAAATCGGGTTGCATTGTTTCAATGCGCGCTGGCGGCCGCACAGCGCGGGCCACAAGATCTGCAGACGCTATTAAAAAAATAGCTGCTTACGCCCGAATTGATTGGGTTAAACGCGGTTTCTATTAATAATTTTAGCTGGTAGCATACGACGGCTCCCGGCGCCGGCCTGGCGTTCCGGCCACGGCGCACGGGCAAGGTATTGCGACCCAGCCCATAATTTGGCTGCGGTGGAGTCCCTGGTTAGCGCCGAAGCATCGGCATGAAAGGCAGTTATGTTCTCAATCATTCAAGGTACCCAGGGCCAATCGGCGAAGCGGCGCGGCCTGGCCCGGCATAGCGCGGCCATCGCGCTGATTGCGGCATCCTTGCTGCTCGGCGCCTGCGGCGGCGGCGGAAACGACGGCGGCTCGTCGGGCAACATCAACATCGGCGTAACGGTGGGCGGTCGGCCGGGCGACGACTTCATCGTCGCGCCCGGCAGCTCGGTGGGACTGGCGGTGCGGGCCGGCGAGTCCGTGATTCTCGAAGCCGGCGAGCCGGTGTTCTGGACACTGCTGGTCGGCGGCGCGGCGGTCAGCCCCGGCGTCGAAGTGTTTTACGCGGGCGTCAACATCCGGGCTACCACGCTGGACTCCTTCGCCGTCGCACTCGACACCTTCGCCCGCTTCCCGCTTGCATCGCCTGTACCGGTCACGCTGGTCGGCACCTCGACTTTTGATTCGGCGCAGGTGGCTACGGTCAATATCCTGATTACCAATTAAGGCGCTGCCGGCACGCCACGGCGAGGCGAAGCGCACCATCGAACAGGCCGCTGTCTCAGCCGCCCTGCGAACCCCGATGCGCCCAGGCAGTGGTGTTTTTTCGATGGCGCTGAACAGCTCGTACATCGCCAATCGCCATCGCCATCGCGCCGACCACCATCAGCCCGCTGAAGGCCAGGCCCATCTGCATTGCCGAGCCGGCCGAAATCAGCCGGGACTGGATACCTTGTAAATCGCGATACATCGCAAGCTGTACCAGAAAGCGAATTGGTCAAATGCGTGGCGTGGCTTGCCTTCGCCTGGCCCTGGCGCTACACTTTCTGCACATGGTTAGTCTGGACTTAGATCACTGAAACCATGGCCGGTGGAAGACTGCAAGGCCTTCTTTTTTTACCAGTCATGCACTTTCAGGGAGACCAGCATGATCATTTCAACGACCAGGCCAATTGCGGCCAAGATTAGCG
>JAJAYS010000120.1 GCA_026786065.1 Polaromonas sp. | reverse complement strand
GCCCTCCGAGAGGGCCGCTGCGGTATTGCCCCCACGGTCGCGCACTGCGTGTCGCTCCCTTCCCCCCGAGGGGGTCGCTGTGCCTGCGGCCCGGCCCTTCGACCCTTCGACAAGGCTCAGGTCAGACAGGCTCAGGACAGGCCAAGGCCGGTTCTGCGGCTCCGGCTGGTGGACATGGCCCCCATGGTCGCTCGCCCGTGTTTTACATTCGCTCCTTCATCGGGGAAGAAACATGACATCAGTTGCATCCATCAAAGATTTCGTTTCCAGCTTCATGCTCGCCGAGCTGTTCAAGGGCATGGCCCTGACCGGCAAGTACATGTTCCGCCGCAAGATCACTGTGCAGTTTCCGGAAGAGAAAACTCCGCAAAGCCCGCGGTTTCGCGGCCTTCATGCACTTCGCCGCTACGAAAACGGGGAGGAGCGCTGCATTGCCTGCAAACTGTGCGAAGCCGTGTGCCCGGCGCTGGCCATCACCATCGAATCGGACGTGCGCGAAGACGGCAGCCGCCGCACTTCGCGTTACGACATCGACCTGACCAAATGCATCTTTTGCGGCTTCTGCGAAGAAAGTTGCCCGGTGGATGCGATTGTCGAAACGCACATCTTCGAATACCACGGGGAAAAGCGTGGTGACCTGTATTTCACCAAGGACATGCTGCTGGCAGTCGGTGACCGCTACGAAAAAGAAATCGCTGCCAGCCGGGCCGTCGATGCCAAGTACCGCTGACCGTCGCACCGTGCCGATCGCGCCGATCGTGTGGATTGGCCAAGAATAAAACGCCTGAAAACTATGGATGCCAAGACCGGTCTTTTTTATGTCTTCGCCGCAATTCTGCTGTTCGCGGCGCTGCGCGTCATCACGGCCCGCAATCCGGTTCATGCCGCGCTCTACCTGGTGCTGGCGTTTTTTCAGGCGGCCGCAATTTGGTTGCTGCTCCGTGCAGAATTTTTGGCCATCACTTTGGTGCTGGTCTATGTCGGCGCGGTGATGGTGTTGTTCCTCTTTGTCGTGATGATGCTCGATGTCAATCTCGACGGTGTACGGGAAGGCTTCTGGAAGCATTTTCCGCTGGCAGGTTCGGTGGGTGCCATCATCGCGCTTGAAATGTCTTACGTCCTGATGGGCGGATTCCGCGATCCGCCGAAGCTGGCAGGCGTACCGACGCAGCTCGCTCTCCAGGCTTCCAACACCAAGGAGTTGGGCAAGCTGCTTTATTCGCAGTATGTCTATCCACTCGAAGTTGCGGCGGTGATCCTCTTGGTGGCCATGATTGCGGCCATTGCGCTGACCATGCGGCAGCGCAAGGACGCAAAGGGCACACAGGCCTCGGAACAGGTTCGCGTGAAACGCGGTGACCGGGTCACCCTGATCAAAATGCCGTCGACGGCACCTGCGGTGGCAGCGGCGCGCCCTGAACAAGAAGTCAAACCATGACGCTGACGCTAGGACATTTTCTTTCGCTGGGCGCAATGCTCTTCGCGCTTTCGATCATCGGCATTTTTCTCAATCGCAAGAACCTGATCGTATTGCTGATGGCCATTGAGCTGATGCTGCTGGCGGTAAACATGAACTTCGTGGCTTTTTCTTATTACCTTAACGACATGGCCGGGCAGGTGTTCGTCTTTTTCATTCTCACTGTGGCGGCTGCCGAATCGGCCATCGGGCTCGCGATACTGGTTTTGCTGTTCCGCAACAAGGCAAGCATCAACGTTGACGAACTCAACACGCTGCGGGGCTAAGCACGATGAGTCAAACCCTATCTGGCGCGAGCTTGTTGGCCGTGCCGCTGCTGCCGCTTGCCGGTGCATTGCTGGCGGGAGTTTTCGGCACCGCGTTCGGTGGAAACTGGATCGGTCGCCGGCTTGCGCACACGCTGACGATTGCCGGTGTACTGCTGGCTTTTGTGCTGTCGGCGATGACGCTCAAAAGCGTGGCGCTCGACGGCGCCCGCTTCAACGAGACGCTCTACACCTGGATGGTCGTCGGTGGCCTGAAGATGGAGATCGGCTTCATGGTCGATGGGCTGACCGCGATGATGATGTGCGTCGTGACCTTCGTCTCACTGATGGTGCACATCTACACCATCGGCTACATGGAAGAGGACGAAGGCTACAACCGGTTTTTTGCCTATATCTCGCTTTTTACTTTTTCGATGTTGATGCTGGTGATGAGCAACAACCTGCTGCAGCTCTTCTTCGGCTGGGAAGCAGTCGGGCTGGTTTCGTATCTGTTGATTGGCTTCTGGTTCAACAAGCCGTCTGCAATTTTTGCCAACATGAAGGCCTTCCTTGTGAACCGGGTCGGCGACTTCGGCTTCATCCTGGGCATTGGCCTGCTTGCGGCCTACGCCGGGAGCCTCAACTACACCGAAGTCTTTGCCAAGTCCGGTGACATCGCCAAACTGAGCTTTCCGGGAACCGACTGGATGCTGATCACGGTGATCTGCATTTGCCTGTTCGTAGGCGCCATGGGCAAATCGGCCCAGTTCCCGCTGCATGTATGGCTGCCCGACTCTATGGAGGGCCCGACACCGATTTCTGCATTGATCCACGCGGCGACGATGGTTACGGCCGGCATTTTCATGGTGGCGCGCATGTCGCCGCTGTTCGAACTCAGCGACACGGCACTCAGCTTCATTCTGATTATTGGTGCCATTACCGCGCTCTTCATGGGCTTTCTCGGCATCATCCAGAACGACATCAAACGGGTCGTGGCGTATTCGACGCTTTCGCAGCTAGGGTACATGACGGTCGCGCTTGGAGCCTCGGCCTATTCGGTGGCCCTGTTTCACCTGATGACGCACGCCTT
>JAJAYS010000119.1 GCA_026786065.1 Polaromonas sp. | reverse complement strand
GGACGGCAAATACCACTGGCACTGGGACCCGCGGTTCCGCGCCGGAACGCGCAACCTTGCCGTGCGCACCGATCGGCTGGAAGCGTGCGCCGCCAACCTGGACCTGCCGACGCTGCTGGTGCGGGGTGGACTGTCGGACTTGCTGAGTGAAGCGGGGGCGCAGGCCTTCCTGAAGCTTTGCCCAGCAGCCGAGTATGTGAGCGTCAGCGGCGCCGGGCACATGATCGCTGGCGACCGCAATGACGTGTTCGTCAACGCCGTGGTCGAATTCCTGAATCGCGTTTCGCCATCGCGCGATGCGGCGCCCAAACCGCCTCGGCCGCCGGCCCGGCGAGCGGGCGATCCCGACATCGTCGACGTGCCCTGAAGCGCTATCCCCGGCGCGTTGGCCTTGGCGCGGCTGCTCTGGTGCAGTCGAGGGTGTCGCTCAGCACAAATTTGTCCTGAGCGCATCCCTCAATCGCCGGAGTCCGAGATCGTGTCGCAAGCGCCGTGCAGTAAGGACTTACCCGCTGACCCCTGTCAAAGTTGACAGGGGTCAGCTTTTCGTTCGAGCATTCAGTACTCAATATTCGTTACGAGGGTCTTGGCAGGGTTACGGGCGTCGATCGACGCACTGGGGGGCACATTGGTCTGGCGTTCACGGCTTGGGCTTGCAGCACCAAGGGAAAATGCTTTTCCGCAGACCGACCTGGTATGGGCGCTGGGGAGCGTGTCAGCCCTGCACCGAACCGCCTTCTCGGCCGACCTGATCGCCCGCGAGTTCCCGGGAGAAGGCAGCGTCGCCAAGCTGGTCCAGGCGGCGAGAACGCTGGGGTTTCACATCAAGACGGTCCAGGTTTCGGCAGCCAAGCTGGCGCGGCTCCCAATGCCGATGGTCGTGGTGCTGAAGGGCGATGCCGATTCGGCCCGCCTCGGTCTCATTACCGCAGCGGACAGCGCAGGCGCGGTCCTCTTCGAAGGCTGTACCAATACACCGACTCCCTTGAACCTGGCCGGGCTGGACTTGCGACTCGAGGGAATGGCATGGATTCTGGCACCCGAGGTCCAGGCGGCCAACGACGCGGACGCCCAGTCGGGACGCGCTGCGGGCGTGACGCGCCATTTCGGGTTCGGATGGTTCGTGCCCGAGCTCCTGCGCCATCGCAAGGTGTGGCGCGATGTGCTCCTGGCGTCGCTGGCGCTCCAGGTGGTGGCGCTGGCGACGCCGTTGTTCACCCAGGCCATCGTCGACAAGGTCGTGGTGCACCGGACCGAAAGCACGCTGATCGCGATTGCGGTCGTGATGGCCATCCTGCTCGGATTCAATGCCGTGCTCAGCTGGGGGCGACAGTACCTCGTCCTGCATACGGGAAATCGCGTCGACGCGGTTCTGGGTGCCGCCGTCTGGGACCACCTGCTGAAGTTGCCCGCCTCGTACTTCGAGCGGCGGCCGACCGGTGTGGTCGCCGCGCGGCTTCATGCAGTGGAAAACATCCGCGAGTTCGTCTCGGGCGCCGCCATCAGCTTGCTGCTGGACCTGCCATTCCTGGTGATCTGCCTGGCAGTGATGTTCATCTACAGCGCCCTTCTCACAGCTTTGTGCGTCGGCGTCGTCATCATCATCGCACTGGCCAGCCTGATCATGGCCCCAGTGTTCCAGAAGCAGCTGAATGAGCAGTTCATGCTTGGCGCCCGCAACCAGGCTTTTGTGACCGAGCACATCGCGGGCTTTGAGACTGTGAAGACGCTGCAGATGGAGCCGCAACTGCGTCAGCGCTAGAGCGGCTACCTGGCGACGTATCTCGCCAGCGGTTTTCGAACCCGGCAGATCGGCAATACCTACAACACGTTCGCAACCACGATGGATCAGGTCACGACTTTGCTGATCCTGGTGGTGGGCGCGCATACCGTCATGACCAACCCGGCCTTCACCATCGGCATGCTGGTGGCATTCCAGATGTTTGCGAGCAAGTTGAGTCAACCGGTGTTGCGGCTGGTCGGGTTGTGGTCGCAGTTCCAGCAGGCCAGCCTCTCGGTCAAGCGGCTGGGCGACGTGATGAACGCACCCGTCGAGCCCTATAGCGTCACACCACAACGGCAGAACGATGGCCACGGCCTGCTGGAGGTCTCGGGGCTTGGCTTCCGTTATGGGGAAGATCGACCGCTGCTTTATAGCGGTCTCGATGCGGTGGTCGAACCGGGACAGACCGTGGCCGTGATGGGTCCCAGTGGAACCGGCAAGAGCACGTTTGCAAAACTTCTGCTCGGCTTCTACCCGCCGACGCTAGGCAGTATCCGCATCGATGGTGTCGATATCCGAAACCTGAGCGCAAATGAACTGCGTTCCTGGTTCGGCGTGGTGCCGCAAGAGACGGTCCTGTTCAGCGGAACCATCCTGGCCAACCTGCAAGCAGGAAGCCCAGACGCGACGCTGGACCAGGTCGCCCAAGCCTGTCGCATGGCGGGTGTCCACGAAGTGGTCGAGGCGCTCCCGCAAGGCTACCAAACCGAAATCGGAGAGCGAGGCGTTGGCCTTTCAGGCGGTCAAAAGCAACGCCTGGCGATTGCCAGAGCATTGCTCAAACGCCCGCGCATCCTCATTTTTGACGAAGCGACAAGCGCTTTGGACAGTGAGACTGCGGAAGCGTTTGCAAAGACAGTCAATCAGCTCAAAGGCAAGGTCACCATGCTTTTCATCTCGCACGCGCTTCCGAAAAGTTTGAAGGTCGATGCGGTGTTGCGGATCGACAAGGGCGGCGGACATCAGTTTCAGGTATTGGAACGGACGGGCAATAAAGGAGTGGATAAGTCATGAAGGAATTAAATTTCTGATTAGAACGCCCGCTAAAAGCCATTTGAAGGTCGAATTTTGGAGTGCAGCATGCAATATCCGAAGAAGTCATTTCAGCTGCTACTTTTGATAGCTGCTGCCATGCAGTTTACCGCCTGCTCGAAGACGGTGCAGTGGGAAGAAGAGGTTTTGCTAAATACGGGGCAGGCGATTTGGGTCAAGCGGACGGTTGTCTATTCGCGGCAGGGCGGTGCAGGCAATCCGCTGGAAACTGCCTATCGGCCAGAGAAGGACCAAGCCATAGAGTTCAAGTGGAACGGAAAAACTTTTAACTACAAAGGAGAGGCTCGAATCATGGTCCTTGCGGTCTCGCCTCACGGGCAGCCTGCCTTGATTGCTCCAGCAGAAGCGAATTCATGGAATTGGCGGTACAAGTATCTTTGTACATTTCCGTTTTACGTCCAACTCGTTCCAGATGCGGACGGCATAAACTGGACTTGGCCTATCAGCATCGAGTCTTGGCTTTACAACCTTCCAACAAACTTACTGTTGGACATCGGAGACCCTAATAAGATGAAGATGAGGTATTTGCAGGCGGAGAAAACGAATCAACCTTTCTGGACCGATCCTCAATCTCGGTACATGCAAAAGATTGACCCAGCCTTCAATGGCGATCTATGTAAGACGGAGAAGTAAGATGGCCAGCAAAGAAGAACTCGCGATACTTTCGCTCTACGTTTATAACGTAACTGCTCGGTTAGACAATCGGCCGGAATTACCTTCGGCTGACTGGAAGGTGATTGAATACCACCCTGACGACGCTATCGGTTTCTCCTACGGCATATTTCAGAATAATGCTACCAGTGAGGTTGTCGTTTCATTCACCGGAACGAATGAAAAAAAAGTTGTGGACTTTCTGCTCGCTAACGTGCCCGCTGTAATAGGTTTTTACAGCCCTCAGGTAGCTGCAGCTACGCTGGTGGCCGGGAGAATTGTCGATAAGTACGGCGCCGCAGACG
>JAJAYS010000118.1 GCA_026786065.1 Polaromonas sp. | reverse complement strand
CCGGCCGCTGCTCGCTGGCGGCCATGACCCGGCGTCGGGGCGCGTTGGGGGCGTGGCGCTCCAGGGCGCCGCCCGACCCGGTGCGGCTTTCCCAGGTGTTCTCCAATCTGCTGAACAATGCCGCCCGCTACACGCCGCCCGGTGGGAAGATCGTGGTCTCGTGGCGTCTGAACCAAGGCTCGGCGCAGGTCAGCATTTGCGACAACGGCATTGGCCTGCCGACCGGCATGCTGGCAAAGATCTTCGATATGTTCACCCAGATTCCGCGCGCCGGCCCTGCGCAGCCGCAGGGCGGCCTGGGCATAGGGCTGGCGCTGGTCAAGGGCCTGGTCGAAATGCACGGCGGCACGGTTGTGGCCAACAGCGCCGGCGAAGGCCGCGGCAGCTGCTTTACCGTGTGCGTTCCGGCGCTGTCCAGCTACGACCCATCGGCGCCCGCCCCGCTGGGGGGTGACGTGACGATGGGCCAGCACCGGGTGCTGGTGGCCGACGACAACCAGGACGCGGCCAGCACGCTCAGCATGTTGATGGAAGTGATGGGGCACGAGGTGCGTACCGCGCACGATGGCATCGAGGCCGTCGCGATGGCCGAAGCGTTCGTGCCGGAGCTGATATTGCTCGACATCGGCATGCCGGGCATCGACGGTTACGAAGCCTGCCGGCGCATACGCAAGCTGCCATGGGGGCCGCAGGCGCGCATCGTCGCGATGACCGGCTGGGGCCAGGAAGACGACCGGCGGCGCTCGCACGAAGCCGGCTTCGACCAGCACCTGGTCAAGCCGGCCGACCCGGCCGAGATTGAGCGCCTGCTGATTTCGATGCGTGGTCCGCAAGCCGAACTGGAGCTGCCATGAGTCGCAGCCGGCGCGCCTTGCACTGCGCCCGGCGCGGCGTCGGCTTTGCAGGCGTCTGCCTGCGCTACTCAGGTCGCCAGAGGATAGGTCCCCGGCAGCAAAATGCTGCGGTCCACATTGCGGATGTCGGTGTGCCCGCAAAACGCCATCGTTATGTCCAGTTCCTTGTGCAAAATTTGCAGCGCTTGCGTCACGCCGGCCTCGCCCATGGCGCCCAGGCCGTAGGCCATTGCGCGGCCGATCAGCGTGCCGCGTGCCCCGAGCGCCCAGGCCTTCAGCACGTCCTGGCCGCTGCGGATGCCGCCGTCCATCCAGACCTCGATCCGGTGGCCAACCGCTGCGACGATGGCCGGCAGCGCTTCGATGCTGCTTTGCGCGCCGTCGAGCTGCCGGCCGCCGTGGTTGCTGACGACCAGCGCATCGGCCCCGCTGGCGACCGCCAGCTTGGCGTCTTCAACGTCCTGAATGCCTTTCAAAATAAGTTTGCCGCCCCATTGCTGCTTGACCCAGGCGACGTCTGCCCAGGACAGGCTGGGGTCGAACTGCTCGTTCGTCCAGGCTGACAGCGAGCGCATGTCGCTGACGCCCTTGACATGCCCGACCAGATTGCCGAAGGTGCGGCGGCGGGTGCCCAGCATGCCCAGGCACCAGCGTGGTTTGGTGGCCAGGTTGATGATGTTGGCCAGCGTCGGCTTGGGCGGCGCGGTCAGGCCGTTGCGGATGTCTTTGTGACGCTGGCCTATTACCTGCAAATCGAGCGTCAGCACCAGCGCGCTGCAGCCGGCGGCGCGCGTGCGTTCGATCATGCGGGCCATCGCTTCGCGGTCGCGCATCATGTAGAGCTGAAACCAGAACGGTGTGCTGGTGGCGGCGGCAACGTCTTCGATCGAGCAAATGCTCATCGTCGAGAGCGTGAACGGAATGCCGAATTTTTCTGCCGCCCGGGCCGCCAGAATCTCGCCGTCCGCATGCTGCATGCCGGTCAGCCCGACCGGCGCAATCGCCACCGGCATCTTCGCTGCGATGCCGACCATCTCGGTGGCGGTGCTGCGGTCTTCCATGTTGACCGCCACGCGCTGGCGCAACTTGATTTTCTGAAAGTCTGCTTCGTTGGCGCGGTAGGTGCTCTCGGTCCAGGAGCCGGAATCGGCATAGTCGTAGAACATGCGCGGTACGCGTTTTTCGGCCAGCAGACGCAGGTCTTCGATGTTGGTAATGACTGGCAAGAAGAGGTCTCCGGTGGGCGCCGCAATTCGGTTGAGGCAGATGCTAGGGATCCTCTGCATAACCCCCTGCGGCCTGCGGTCTGCCGGGCTCGGGCGGTCTGCTGCGTTGTTTTTCTTGCCAATAGCGGGGCTATTGGCTGCAAAAAGACGCCTTGCAGCCCATCCCGATCCGGCCGCCACAGACTCGCCAGGGTTATGCAGAGGATCCCAGACATTTTGGCACCGAGCGCTATTGTGCGGCGTCGGCCGGTGCCGCAAATCCACGCCCGAGTCGGCAAAGTGCGGTGATGCAGTCCTTCATCCATGCACAAAGCCCATCATGGCCGCCGCCCGCCTGACCGAACTCGACGCCCTGCGGGGCCTGATGCTGGTGCTGATGACCGTCACGCACTTGCCGAGCCGGCTGTCTTCGCCGCTGGGCCAGCCCTTCGGTTACGTTTCTGCGGCGGAAGGCTTTGTGCTGCTGTCGGCTTACATGGCCGGGCTGGTTTACGGCCGCACCGCACTGAACAAAGGCATACCAACGATGTCGAGTGCGTTTTGGCACCGCGCGTTCAAGGTTTACGCCATCCATCTGGCGATTCTGCTGTTTTTGTTCACGCTGATTGCCGGCCTTGAGATCGCGCTGGAGCAGGACGCCGCCAGGGGGCTGATGGAGTTTTATCTGGCCGAGCCGTTTCGGGCGCTGCGCGCCGGGGCCTTGCTGCTCTACAAGCCGCCGCTGCTGGACATCTTGCCGATGTACGTGCTGTTCATGCTGGCCAGCCCGCTGCTGATGCGCTGGGGTCTGCGGAACGGCTGGGGCGGCGTGCTGGGCTTGAGCGCGCTGCTGTGGCTGCTGGCGCAGTTCGGTCTGGGTCAATGGCTCTACGACCGCACGCTGGGCCGGAACTGGAGTCTGCTGGCCTTTGACGAGACCGGGGCTTTTGCGGTGTTTGCCTGGCAGCTGCTGTGGGTCGTCGGCCTGTGGATGGGCGCTAGCCGCAGCGAAGCAAAGCCGGTGTCCTTCCTGCCCGCGACCTGGCTGGTGGTGCTGGCGGTCGGCTTTGCGGTGGTGGCGCTGGTCTGGCGCCATGCGGTCGGCCAGGTTCCGCAGCCGCAGGGCGGTTGGGTCAATGTGTGGTTCGACAAATGGCAGCTCGGGCCGCTGCGGCTGGTCAACCTGGTGGCGCTAAGCGTCATCGTGATCCGCTTCAGCCCGGCCTTGCTGGCGCGCAAGCCGGAATGGCGGTTTTTGCAGACGCTCGGCTCGGCCTCGCTGCCGGTGTTTGCCGCGCACCTGGTGATCGTGCTGCTGACGCTGGCGATCTGGGGCGACCAGCCGAGTGCCCGCAGCGTGGGCGGTGACGCGGCCCTGCTGGTGGCCTGTTTTGCGTTGCTTTATGTGGTGGCCAGGCTGACGCTGTGGGTGGACGCGCAGGCCGCGAAGCTGGCGGCCGAACGCCTGAAGCGGCGCGAGACCCGCGCCGCGATGAAGGCGGTAGCCCGGGAGGCGGGCGGCAAGCCGCACTGGTCGCGCCAGGTCGTCAAATTCGGTGGAAAAAAGAAGGCTGCGGTGGATCAGCGCGCCGCTGCGGGCGAGGGTGCCAAGTCCCGTGGTCCGCCGCTGCCCAAGTGAGGCGCGATGATGCTGCGCCACAGTGCATAGCCGGCTTCGTTCATGTGCAGCATGTCCGGCAAAAACAGCTCCGCCCGGGGTCTGCCGTTGGCGCCCAGCATCGGGTAGTGGGTGTCGATGTATTCGGAGTTGGGCAGCTTTTCGAGGTAGCCGGCAATCAGCCGGTTGGCCTGCTGTATGACCGGCGTCAGGGCCCTGCGCGACGGACTCGGCTTGATCGAGATGAAGGAGATGCGGGTGTCGGGCAGCTCGGCGCGCACCGCCTGGCTGAAGCGCACAAAGCTCTCCATCACGTCTTGCGGCGTGCGGCCTATGACGAGGTCGTTTTCACCGGCATACACCAGCACCTGCGACGGCCGGTATTGCAGCACCAGGTCCTTCACATAAAAGTTGCAGGCAGCCAGCGTCGAGCCGCCGAAGCCGCGGTTGAGGACCACCGGCTGCAGCAGAAAGTCCTGAGCCAGGTTGCGCCACAGCCGTATCGTCGAACTGCCGACAAAGATCACGCCACCCTGCTCGGGGCGGCGCAGCTTGTCGGCGCTGCCAAAAATATCGAGGTCGGGCCGCCACTCGGAGAAAGGCGGGTCCAGCATAGGGCTGAGGCTGGTCGGCGACGGCGGTGCAATCGACCTGTTTCCAGCCGGATCTCTGAAGAGGTCAAAAGCGTCAGGCGGGCTGGATAGGCTGGAAGGGCTGAAAAGACTGGAAGGGCCACTTGGGACAAGCTGGGCAGTAGTCTGGGCCGTCGCTGCGGTGCAGAGCACCAGCGCGGCGATGCCGAGCGCCAGGGCAGTGCAGAGCGGCGCTGCACGGGAAGCTTGGCGCTGGCGAAAGGAGTCGGGAAAGCGCAGCATGGCCAGGATGGGTGGATGGGATGCGGAGGTTGATCGTTCAGGGGTTTCTGCACAACTTCCGGGGCGGTGATTGGCCACCGATTCACAAGCGTGGGGCAGAGGGTGATTCAGTCTGTGGAGTGCCCGACAGTAGAGCAGTGCCATGCCCCCGTCGAAATTCGGGGGCATTGGAATGCGAATGTTTGCAAAACCAGAGCCAGCGGGATACGGGGCTGCGCGCCTTGCCCAAACGGCCTGATTTTATGAAAAAATCGGCTGCAGCCCAACAATTGCGGGCGTAAGCAGCTATTTAAATGATAGCTACTGGCGGCCTTGTGCGCGGGTTGCCGT
>JAJAYS010000117.1 GCA_026786065.1 Polaromonas sp. | reverse complement strand
GTTCGAGGGAGTCGTAAGCTTTGGTGTGGGCGTCGGGTTCTTTTGACGTTAAAAATGCGCTTTCCGGACCGCCGAGTTCTGTGCGGCCTGCGGAGACTATGGTTTTGGCGGGTCGCTGCGCTGCGCGTTGTGATGCCCGCCCAAAAGAGGCCTATACGGGCGAGGGCCTGTCCCAACCCAGATGGCGGCCGACTCAGTCCGGTTTCAACCAGGAGATCGCAATGCTTAAATATGCTGTCATTTTTGCGTTTATTTCGCTGATCGCTGCGTCCATGGGTTTCTCCGGTCTGGCTGCGGGGTCGGCGGGCATCGCCAAGGTGCTGTTCGGGCTGTTTTTGATCCTGGCGTTTGTTTTTCTCGTGCTGGCGGCACTCGGCGTCGGTGCGGTGAAGAAGTTGGGAAAGTAAATGGTCACCGATGGTAAACGGCTCTTTGCGTATAGAGGCGGAGCGGCAGCGCCTGCGGATCGCGAGGGTCTTGATTCGATGGCCTTGCAGCTTTTGAGGGTCGCTGCCCCGCCGCTGCTGCGCTTGCCTCGGCCCATCCAGCCAGTCGTGCTGCAGCCGGCGCCTGCGGTGTCAGTGGCTTCGCCGGCGGTGGGCGTCGTTGCGCGGATTCGGCAGGGTCTGTTCAATCCGCTCAGAAGCGGCAAGGCGTTGCGGTCTGACCTGACCTTGCCATCGCCCGCACCGGTATCCGGCAATCTGAAGCGCCAGATCGGCTTCAAGGCCAGCCTGGCGGAGTTTTTGCTCATCAACCGCTTGCGGGCGCGCATCCGACCGGTCAAACCCGCGCAGTCGGCTGATGTCTTGCAGTGCGGCGCGAAGGTGATTTTTGTCACCTGCAAGGCCTGGTTTGGCGACGCGGAGGTGCGCGAGCGCGACCGGGGAAGCCGGCTTTGAGTCCGGGCAAGGTGTCGCCGCTTTGTGTTGCCGGTCCGCTCGCGGCGGGTGATGGGCCGAATCCTTGCGGCGCGCGCTTTGCGGCCCGCAGCCACGCTCATGCTGAGGTTTTATGCATACCAGCCTGATCGATCTGCGGCTTGAATACCAGGTCGGCAGCCCAACCCATTTCTGGTTCAACATCGAAGCGGCGGAGCACGAGGTCAATCGGGTGGTCGATGAGCGCCTAAGCGTTTCGCCTAGCGTGCAGGTGCGGCACTTTCTCCACGAGCGCACCGGCAACCGCTCCTTCCGGTTCGATGCGACGGGCGGAACGCTGTCGGTGCATTACCGGGCGCAGCTTGAACTGCACCCCAAGCCGGTGCCGCTGCATCTGGACGAGGCTGCGGTGACGGCAGTGCCCGACGAGGTGCTGCGCTACCTGATGCCGAGCCGGTATTGCGAGTCGGATTTGCTCAGTCGCGCGGCGCAGCAGTTGTTCGGGCAGATTACGCCCGGCATCGGCCGGGTGCGGGCGGTGGAGAGCTGGATTCACGACTCGATTGCCTACCTGCCGGGCTTCAGCAACTCGACGACGACGGCCCAGGAGGTCTTCGTGCAGCGGGCCGGCGTTTGCCGTGATTTTGCGCACTTGGGCATCACGCTGTGCCGGGCGTTGAACATTCCGGCTAGGCTGGTGGTTGGCTATGTGCATTTTGCCGAGCCGCCGCAGGATTTTCATGCGGTGTTTGAAGCCTGGCTGGACGGCCGCTGGGTGCTGTTCGACGCCACCCGCATGGCGCCCTTGGACCGGCTGGTGCGGGTCGGCGCCGGGCGCGACGCCAAGGATGTGGCTTTTGCCACCATGTTTGGCGGCGTCTTCATGACGCGCAAAGAGTTGAGTGTGACCGAAGGAGATAAGCCGGCCTTAGCGCAGCCTGCGGCGGCGCGGCTGGAGGCGTGACCTTACGCCGGCTTGGGAGCGATAGTCAGGTCAGGTAGCCGTTGCTGCCCTGCGTGGCGAGTTTGCGAACTAGCGAGGGCCAGGCGAACGCCCCGCCCATGCCGCCGGTTTGAACCCGCATGGCTTCACCCACGCCCGCAATGATGCTCGGGTTGACCCGCGTCAGCTCGCCGCCATGCTGCGCGTCAATCTGAATGCGGCAGGTGTTTTCAAAGAGGTACATGCGCAGAAAGGCCTCGGGAATGGTCGGGCCCACCACCAGCAAGCCGTGGTTGCGCAGCATCAGAAAGTTGGCATGCCCCAAGTTGGCCTGCAGACGCGGCTTCTCGTCGTCGCGGAAGGCCACGCCTTCATAGTCGTGGTAGGCCAGAGAGGCCAGCACAAAGGTCGATTGCTGGCTGATCGGCAAGACGCCGGCTTTCTGCGCGCTGACGCCAACGCCTGCGCGCGTGTGGGTGTGCAGCACGCAGCCGGCGTCATGCCGCGCGGCATGCACCGCGCTGTGAATCACAAAACCCGCAGGGTTGACCGGGAACGGTGACTCGATGACTTTGTTGCAGTGCTCATCGACCTTGACCAGGCTGGACGCGGTGATCTCGTCGAACATCAGGCCGTAGGGGTTGATCAAAAAATGGTGCGCTTTAGCGCCGCTGACGGACTCGGGCAGCTTGGCGCTGATGTGGGTGAAAACAAGGTCGCTCCAGCCGTAAAGAGCCACCAACCGATAGCAGGCGGCCAGATCACAGCGCAGCTGCCATTCTTCAGCGCTGACGAGTTCTTTCAGGGAAGGGATGTGCATACGGGATGTCTCCGGTTGTGAAAGTGATTTTTAGTGGCGGGTGCCAGTTTGCACGTCCATCGGGGGCTTGTGAATCGGCGTTTTCAGTATCGCCATCACGGAACCTCCGGCAGCACGTGGCCGCGTGTGGCCGCGTGTGGCAGTGAAGTTCTGCGAATGGGGGGCGGTGCACCCGGCGACTTTTTGTGCGGCTGCCAGACGCTATGAAAAACGTAGCTATTTACGCCCGTAACTGTTGGTCTAGAGCCTATATTTACTTGGAAAATTGGGTTCGACTGGCAGTTTCTGCGGCACCCGGCGTGGGCGCAAGGCGCCCGGCTGCGAAGAGCACCTGATCGATGACTCCCCGCACCGACTGGCGGTGCGCGTCCTGTATCAGCCCGCCGTCGGCATCGAAGGCCTCGGCCGCCCGGCTTAATGCGAAGGCTTTGGGAGCAACCCAGCACTGCAGGGCGATCAATAGTGGGACCAAATGGCTCTGCGCCCGCAGTCCGCCCAGCGCGCCGGGCGACGCACTGAGCACGCCGACCACCTTGCCGCTGAAAGGCTTCAGGCCATCGGCCCAGGCGGGGTCGGACTTGACCGGTCTTGTGGCCCAGTCGATGGTGTTTTTGAGCAGGGCCGGGTAACTGCCGTTGTACTCAGGGGAGCAGATGATCCAGCCCGAGTGCGCGAACAGGATCTGCTTGAGCCGCATCACGTCGGCCGGCATGCCCTCGGTTTCGAGGTCGCCTTGGTACATCGGAATGGCGAGGTCGGCGAGCTCCAGCAAGGTGACCTCCGCGCCCGAGGCGAGTGCCAGGTCTGCCGCCGCCTGGGCGAGCCGGCCATTAAGCGAGTTGCGGCGCGTGCTGCCGGCAAAAATCAGGAGTTTTGGGGGTGCGGTCATGCACCGATTTCAACATGTTTGCGGGCTTGGCCGACGGCGTGGGAGACTCAAGGGAATCGGGCTAAAATGTACAATTGATTTGATTTGTACAAAATGCACATCCTTCCATTGAGTGAGTTTCGCGCTAATGCATCGGCCATGCTGGACTTGGTTGAGCGGGGCGAGGTGGTCCGTATCATGCGGCACGGCAAACCGGTGGCGGATCTGGTTCCGGTACGAGCCGATGAGCCGACGAAGATTCCGAGCTGGAAACTGCCGATCGAGCCGCTCGATATCAAATGGCCTGAGGGCAAATCCGGCGCGCAGATGATCATCGAAGAACGCGAGAATGCGCGTTTTTAAAGAAAAGTTCCCATGCGCATTGCGTTCGACAGTTCCGCTATTTTCAAACGATACAGCCGCGAAGACGGCCGCGACGAAGTGGCTGCCGCTTTTGAAAAGGCGACGGCGATTTGCGTGGCACCGCACCTGCGCCTGGAAGTGCTCACCAGCGCTTCCCGTCTGCGGCGTGACGCGCTGGTCGATGAGGCCGGATACCAGTGGCTTGTCAAACAGTTGGCTGACGATTTGCTGAGCTGGGAAGTCATGCCCTTTTCCAGAGCGGTCGAAGACGCAAGTCTGCGGGCAGTCGAAGCGGTGCGAGTAAGGGCGATGGACGCGCTCCATGTGGGCGCCGCGATCATGGCGCGCGCTGACCTGTTCGTTACAGCAGACCCCCGTCAGGCGCAAGCGTCCCGCGCGTTGAATTTGCCGACCCAGCTGGTGACGGTGGCGTAGCCGTTTATTTATTGCCTATTTTCGATTCAGGAACTGCCGTGTTTTACCCGCAAGAATTTGACGTGATCGTGGTAGGTGGCGGCCATGCCGGCACCGATGCGGCGCTGGCCGCCGCCCGCATGGGTTGCAAAACCCTGCTGCTGACCCACAACATTGAAACCCTCGGCCAGATGAGCTGCAACCCGTCGATAGGCGGCATCGGCAAGGGCCACTTGGTGAAAGAGGTTGATGCGCTGGGCGGCGCGATGGCGCTGGCGACCGACGAGGCCGGCATCCAGTTCCGCATTTTGAACAGCTCCAAGGGGCCAGCGGTGCGGGCTACCCGGGCGCAGGCCGACCGGATTTTGTACAAAGCGGCGATCCGCCGGATGATCGAAAACCAGCCAAACCTGTGGCTGTTTCAGCAGGCGGTGGACGACCTGCTGGTCGAAGGCGACCGGGTTGTCGGCGCCGTGACTCAGGTCGGTATCAAATTTCGTTCGCGTACCGTGGTGCTGACGGCCGGCACCTTTCTCGACGGCAAGATTCACGTCGGGCTGCAGAACTATGCGGCGGGCCGGGCCGGCGACCCTCCGGCGGTGTCGCTCTCAAGCCGGCTTAAAGAGCTGAAGCTGCCGCAGGGCCGGCTGAAAACCGGCACCCCTCCGCGCATCGACGGCCGCACGATTGACTTCAGCAAATGCACCGAGCAGCCGGGCGACGGCATGCCGGGCGGGGCGGCGGGGCCGATTCCGGTTTTCAGCTTCATGGGCGGCCAGATTGCCCACCCGCAGCAAATGCCGTGCTGGATCACCCACACCAACGCCCGCACGCACGACATCATCCGGGCCGCGTTCGACCGCAGCCCGATGTTCACCGGGAAAATAGACGGGGTCGGGCCGCGCTACTGCCCGAGCGTTGAAGACAAGGTCAACCGCTTCGCCGACAAGCAGGCGCACCAGATTTTTCTGGAGCCCGAAGGCCTGAACACCCACGAGATCTACCCCAATGGCATCTCAACCAGCCTGCCGTTTGATGTGCAGTACGAGCTGGTGCGCTCGATGGTGGGCATGGAAAACGCCCACATTCTGCGGCCCGGCTATGCCATCGAGTACGACTACTTTGACCCGCGAGCATTGAGAAGCAGCTTCGAGACGCGCGCTGTCGGCGGCCTGTTTTTTGCGGGCCAGATCAACGGCACCACGGGCTACGAAGAGGCGGCGGCCCAGGGCCTGTTTGCCGGGATCAACGCCGCGCTGCACTGCCAGGGCAAAGAGGCCTGGGTGCCCGGGCGCAGCGAAGCCTATCTGGGCGTGCTGGTTGACGACCTGATCACCAAGGGCGTCACCGAACCCTACCGGATGTTCACCAGCCGGGCCGAATACCGGCTGATGCTGCGGGAGGACAACGCCGACATGCGCCTCACCGAGAAAGGCCGCGAGCTGGGCCTGATCGACGACCGGCGCTGGGACGCCTTCAACCGCAAGCGGGACGCTGTTTCACGTGAAACACAGCGCTTGCGTGGCCTGTGGGTCAGCCCTGCAAATTTGCCTGCCGCCGAAGCCGAGCGCGTGCTGGGCACGTCGATTGAGCGCGAATACAACCTACTGGACCTGCTGCGCCGACCCGACGTCAGCCATGCCGGGTTGATGTCGCTGGATGGCGGCAAATTTGCAGAGCCGAGATTGGCCCCGGCTTTGGGCGAGCATGGCGACATGCTCAAAGCGGTCATCGAGCAGATTGAGATCACCGCCAAGTACGCCGGATACATTGATCTGCAAAAGATTGAGGTCGAACGGGCGGCGGCCTACGAGAATCTGCGGCTGCCTGAGGAGCTTGACTACCTGCAGGTTGCGGCGCTGAGCTTTGAGGCGCGCCAGACGCTGGCAAAGCACCGCCCGGAAACGCTGGGCATCGCGTCACGGCTGTCGGGCATTACGCCGGCGACCGTGTCGCTGCTGCTGGTGCACCTGAAGAAAAACCTCTGGAAAACGACCGCGCCGGCCAGGCAGGCCGCGCCGTTGGACGAGGCCGCGGCTTGACGAGCGTTGCGGCCGAGGCGGGCTTGACCGCAGGCGTGGCGGGGCAGGCGACCGACCTGGAGCCGCGGTTGCGCAGCGGCGTCGCCGAACTCGGATTTGCGCTCGGCGATACGCAGATTCGCAGTCTCTTGGCCTATCTGGCTTTGATTGCCAAATGGACCCGCGTCTATAACCTGACCGCGCTGCGCGAGCCAGCCGACATGCTGACACACCATCTGCTCGACAGCCTCGCGGCGGTGCCGGCCCTGCGGAGGCAACTCGCGGCGATGGCGGCCGCGCCGGAAGCCGCACTGCTGGACGTTGGGGCCGGCGCCGGTTTGCCGGGAGCGGTGTTTGCCATTTGCTTCCCGGGGTTGCGGGTAACCTGCGTCGATACGGTCGCCAAGAAAGCCGCTTTCATCAAGCAGGTGGCGCTGGAGTTGACGCTGCCGAACCTCGCCGGGCTGCATGCTCGGGTCGAATCGCTGACCCAGCCCTTCGACATTATTTGTTCGCGGGCTTTTGCTTCGCTGGCCGATTTCACCGTCTGGTCGGCGCCCGCGCTAAAGGTCGGCGGGGTGTGGATGGCCCTAAAAGGCAAGCGGCCCGACGACGAGATTGCCGCGCTGCCAGCATCCATTGATGTGTTTCACGTGGAACAACTGACAGTTCCCGGTCTGGCTGCCGAACGCTGCATCGTTTGGGCACGGCCTGCGATGCCCGGTGTTTCGCGCTGAATGGGCTACAGCAAGGCCGAATTTTGCATTTGCGCCGTGGCGTTTGCGGTGTGCGGCGAGCAGGCGCTGTCGTAAACTCGTCGCTCTACTTTCACAGGGCTTTTCATGTCGGGATCTTTTGCTGGCGTGGCCGACTATGGCTCGTTCGTCCTCGCCATCATCGTGTTTTTGCTGATACCAGGCCCCGGCAATCTCGCGCTGATCACCTCGACCAGCAAAGGCCGAATTGCCGGTGGGCTAGGCGCGACTCTGGGTGTGATCGCAGGCGACCAGGTGCTGTTGTGGACCGCGGTGGCCGGGGTTTCCGCCATCATGGCGGCCTACCCGGCTGCGTTCAAAGCGGTACAGTGGCTGGGCGCGGCGTACCTGATCTGGCTCGGCCTGAAGCTGCTGATCGCCAAGCCCGGCGACGGCCCAATTCTTCAGATCCGGCCGCGCCAGTATTTCCAGCAGGCCATGCTGATCACTCTGCTGAATCCGAAAGCCATGGTGTTTTACATGGCTTTTTTCCCACTGTTCATCGACCCGGCGCAGCACCGGGGCATGGAAACCTTCGGTGTTATGGCGGCCACCATTGCGGCGCTGACCTTTCTCTATGGGCTGGTGGCCGTGCTGCTGACCTATTTTCTGGCCGAGCGGATTCGGGCAAGCCCCAAAGTGTCGGCGCTGCTTGAGAAAGCCGCTGGCGTATTTCTGATCGGCTTCGGCATCAAACTGGCGATATCCAAATGACGGCAGCGGCGGTGAACTCCAAAAACGACAACGCGGCCAAACCCCGCCTGGAGGTCGACAAAAAGCCAGGAGCCAGAATTTTTTGCGTGGCCAACCAGAAGGGCGGCGTCGGCAAGACCACCACCACCGTCAACTTGGCGGCTGGCCTCGCCAAAATCGGCCAGCGGGTCTTGATGGTCGCTCTCGATCCACAGGGCAACGCGACGATGGGTTCGGGCGTGGACAAACGCAAGCTGACCGCCACGGTGTACGACGTGCTGCTCGAATCCAGCTCGATTGACGAGGCCAGGGTCACCAGCCCAAAGCTGATCGACGCCGGTTGCAGCTACGACATTTTGGGCGCTAACCGCGAGCTGGCCGGTGCCGAGATCGAACTGGTCGATCTGGAGCGCCGCGAAAAACGGCTGCGCCGCGCCATCGAGGCCAGCGCCACCGACTACGACTTCGTGCTGATCGACTGCCCGCCGTCGCTGTCGATGCTGACGCTAAACGGCCTGTGCGCCGCGCACGGCGTGATCGTGCCGATGCAGTGCGAATACTTTGCGCTCGAAGGCCTGACCGATCTGGTCAACACCATCAAGCAGGTGCATGCCAATCTGAACAAAGACCTGAAGATCATCGGCTTGCTGCGCGTCATGTTTGACCCGCGCATCACACTGCAGCAACAGGTCAGCGACCAGCTCAAGAGCCACTTTGGCGACAAGGTGTTCAACACCGTGGTTCCGCGCAATGTGCGGCTGGCCGAGGCGCCGAGTTACGGGCTGCCGGGCGTCGCTTTCGATCCGGCGTCCAAGGGCGCGCAGGCGTTTGTGGCGTTTGCCGAAGAAATGGTGGCGCGGGCCCGTACCCTGTGATTCCAGCCCAAAAGTTTAAGATAAAACCGGCTGAAGCCCAATAAATACGGGTGTGCATAGCTCCTTAAATAATAGCGACACCATACTTCATGCTGACCGATTTAGACCCTGAAATGCGAGTCTTGCTGCTCCCCGGCTGGCAAAACAGCGGGTTTGAGCACTGGCAAAGCCGCTGGCAGCGCCGCTATGGCTACACCCGCGTCGAGCAGCATGACTGGCTGCGCCCGCTGCGCGGCGACTGGCTGGCCCGGCTTGAGGACGTGCTGCTGACGCCCGAGCCGGGGCGGTCTGGCCCGGTGCTGCTGGTGGCCCACAGCCTGGGCTGCCTGGCCGTCGCCAACTGGGCGGCGCACTCGCGGCACACCCATCTCGTGGCTGCGGCCTTGCTCGTCGCCCCGCCCGACCTGGACCGCGAAGAATTGCGCGAAACCTTGCCGGGCTGGTCGCCGGTTCCGCTGGAAACGCTGCCTTTCAAGAGCGTGCTGATCGCCAGCCAGAACGATCCGTTTTGCCGGCCCGACCGCGCCCGTTTGTTTGGCGCCGCCTGGGGTTCCCGGCTGATCGAAGCCGGTCCGCGCGGCCACCTGAATGCCGACAGCCAGCTGGGCGACTGGCCCGAGGCGCACCACATCCTGGAGGGGGGGGGGCCCCCCAAACGGGCCCCCCCCCCCCCCCCCCCACACCCCCCCCCCCCACAAACCCAAAAAAAAACACAAGCGCCCCCAAAAAACACACCGGCCGGGGCGCCGGCCGGGGGGCC
>JAJAYS010000116.1 GCA_026786065.1 Polaromonas sp. | reverse complement strand
GTTCGATGAAGTGAAGCCGCAGATCGCGCAGCAGATGCAACAGCAGAAGCTGGCCGCGTTTCAGGAAGACCTGCGCAAGAAAGCCAAGATCGAGTGATCGCGGCGCTCGCCAAAAAAACGCTGCCGCGGCAGCGTTTTTTTTGGTCTCCGTCCTGCTGGCGAACTACCTGAACGGCGATCCTGCTTATGCGGCCTTCAGCGCCTTCAGCGCCGCCAGCGCAGTCAGAGCACCAATCAAAACCGGTTGATGCACCATGTACCAGGACAGACTCCAGCGCCCGAGCCAGGCCAGCGGAACCATCGCGGCGCGCCGCTGCGGGCCGGCCAGCCATTGCGACCGGTGCGCCAGCAGCCACTGCCCGCCAGCCATGCCCCACCACATGACGCCCAGCCACGGTAGCAACGGCACGTAATCCTCGGTAATCGGTTTGCGGCTGATCAACCCCAGCCAGTTCGCCCATCCATCATTAAGAAAATCGACTCCAGGCCAATAGATATGGGCGTTAGAAGCTATCAAAGGCATAGCGACTGCAACGCCGCCGGCTAGCCACAGCCAGTGCTTCAGGCCAACCGTAGCGCGCACCACCACCAACATCACCGCAATGCCGTGCAGGACGCCGAAGTAGATGAAGCTCTTCGGGTACATCCAGTAAGAGGCGATGGACACCAGCACGGCGCAGCCGGCGATCTGTGCCCAGCGCAGCCAGAAGCGGCGCGGGCTTTGACCCTGCGCGCTGGCCACCGCCTGACCAAGGCCAGCGCAGAACAGGAAAAGGCTGACGATGGCGCTGCGTTGCAGCGTCCAGAACGGGTCGGCGTAGAAGTTTTGCCTGAGGTACCCGAAGTGGTTCAGGTCGAACGCGAAGTGGTACAGCGTCATCCAGACGATGGCTACACCGCGCAGCGCGTCCAGGGATTGAAAGCGGTGGACCTGCATGCGGGCGATTGTAGGAGTGGGGTTAGGGGCCCTCTGCATAACCCCTCGCGAGCTTGCGGCGGGTGGATCGGGATCGGCTGAGGGGCGTATTTTTGCAGCCAATAGCCCCGCTATTGGCAAAAAAAGCAACGCAGCAGACCGCCCGAGCCCGGCCGATCGCAAGCCGCAGGAGTTATGCAGGGGGGTCCCTAACGTGCCCCAGCCCTGCCTTAGCCCGCCCCGCCGGTTGTCGGCACCACTACCTGCGCCGGTGTCGAGCGCGCCGGCCGGCTGCCCGACAGCTCCGCCCGAAGCGCCTCGACCAGTATCGACAAACCCGGCTCAGCCATCATCGTGAAGTGCGAGCCCGGGATGTCGATGACCCGCACCCCGCATTGCACATGCTTGGCCCATCCCAGGCTCAAACCGGCGGCCAGAAAAATTGAACTCGGCATCCGCATGTTTGACTGATCTGCACGGAACATCACCAGCGTCCCGGAATACGGTTGGACCGCATACTGACGCTGGGCGGCAAGGAAGTGACTGAAGAGCTGGAAATCGATCAACTCGGGCGTCAGCTTTTCGCCGCCCAATATCCGGGCCTGCCTTTCTGCATCAAAGGCAAGCCGCGTCTTGACGGCGCGTTGATGCTCAAACCAGTTCAGCACGGCCGGCAAGGCCCATTTGCGCATGATCCACAGCTTGCGCAGGAAAGGCGTCTTGCTCTCTGAGGCCTCCGGCGAAAGCGTGTCGATCATCCCCAGAAATTCCACCTTGGCGCCGGAGCCGATCAGCTGCTGTGCCATCTCGTAAGCGATCACGCCGCCGCCCGAATAGCCCGCCAGGCGGTAAGGGCCGGAGGCGCTCACCGTGCGAATAGCCTGCACGTACTGGCTGGCCATCGCCTCAATGGTAAGTAGCGGCTCCAGCAGGCCATCAACGCCCTGCGCCTGCAACCCGTAAAAGGGCTGGTCGCGGCCGAGCCGATCCGAAATGACCTTGAAGTTGAGTACGTTGCCGCCTGCACCGTGTACGCAAAACAGCGGGGTGCGTCCGGCTTCGCCCTTGCAGATGGCCACCAGCGGCGACCAAGGCTGGCGAGGCAGCGGGATCACTGTCGACGAGATCTTTTTGAGCACCTCGACCGCCTGGCTGGTGTCCAGCCCGCCGCTCTGGCTCACCACGCGAGACAGTTCGGCCAGGGTCGGCGCCTGAAAGAGCGTCGCCAACGGCAGATCGACACCGAACTGCTTGCGAATCTTGGCAAACAACCGGACCGCTGCCAGCGAATGCCCGCCCAGCGCGAAAAAGTCGTCGTCGGGCGCGACTTCCTGCACGCCAAGCAGATCCCGCCACACTTCGGCGATGGCCTTTTCGACCGGATTCAATGTCGCGTCGCTGGCATGGTCGCCGGCAGATTGCGCACCGCCTGCAACGCTGACCGAGCCCAGGCGCGAAGGCGACCGCGCCATCACCCGACTGAGGTCGCTGAGGGCGATGGACGACACAGTCAGATCCCGTTTCCCACTGCCCAGCACCCGAGCGAAGACTTCGGATGCATCTTCTCCTTTGATGCCGCAAGCCAGCATGGTTTCGATCAGGCTGGGCTCCTTGCGCACACCGACGTTTGCTTGCTGCGTCACCGCAGAAGCCAGCACACCGCGCAGCGAGAATCCTTCGAAAGTCGCAATCGGTGAGCCATCGGGGGCGTACAGGCTGGCGTCGAAGGAAACCAGCCGGTTGCCCGGCACCTCCCTGCGTTGGACATGACTGAAAAAAGCGGCCGGGACCGCAGCCACCAGGCGAATGCGCTCAATGGACAAAGGCACGAACAGCTTGCCCTCGCGTTCACCCGCATCGACCAGGTGCAGGCCGAAGGTTGCCGCCATGTCGGTCAGGGCCGGATGCGCGCCGTACTCGGCGAGGTCACCGGCAAACTTCGGCGACAGCCGCATGTCGGCCACTGCCTCATGCGTGCCGATCTGCATCCGTTCGATGTTGCTCCAGCGAGGACCGAAAGCCACCGCGTGCGCCTGGGGTATCTCCCCGGCCATCCATTCGCTGCGCACCGTCGGTGCCGTATCAATGCTTCCAGAGAACAGTCCGACGCCGGCACGGGCATGCTCCAGCCACGACCCGGCGGCCTCGCCGCGACTGCGCACCAGCAGGTTGTAGCCCTCCCCGGTGCGGCGCAATTCAACCCGGACCTGCCGGGCCGCATTGCCGTCGAAAACCATCGCTTCTTCAAATGACAGCGCACGAATCTCGACTGCTGCACCCGGGTGCAGCACCGCCATCGCCGCGCGTGCAATCTCGATGTAGGCGGTGCCCGGCAGCACCGGCCGACCGGCCACGCCGTGCTCGCGCAGCACCCACAAATGGGCGGCCGAGTAACTGGCCTCGAATACCGCGCCGTCTTCATCGGCAACCTGCACCCCCAGCAGCGGATGCACGGCACTGCGGCCGTCGTGCCCGAGCGCGTGGCTGCCGTAGGCGCGGGCGGCCATGCCGCTGTCGCCCCATATGCCCCAGTGAATCGAGAGACCGTCCGACCGCGATGCGGCCAGCGCATCGATGAACGCATTGGCGGCCACGTAATCAACCTGTCCCGCGGCACCCAGGTACACGCTGGTCGATGAGAACACCGCAAAAAAGTCCAGGTCGCCAGGCGGCAGCAGGCTGTGCAGCACCTGCGCGCCGACGGCCTTCGGCCCTAGTACACGTCGCACGCTCTCGGCTGTTTTCGTCGCGATCGGGCCGTCGTCGAGTGCGCCGGCCGCGTGAAAGACGCCGTTGATCACGCCGAAATGGGCACGGCAGTCGGCCACGACCCGGGCCATCGCAGCCGGGTCGGAGACGTCGGCGACCAGCGTCAGCACCTCGCCACCGGCGTCCTCGCAGGCCAGCAGCCGGCGAATGACACGGACCTCGGCCGAGCCCTCGCCCGCTGCCGCCCGCTGGCGCCCGCGGGACTTCGGCGGCAAGCCGCGCCGGCTGACGAGCGCCAGACGGGCCTGCTTGCTGCTGGCCAGAAAACCCGACAGGTCGAGCGCAATGTCGCCAAGCCCGCCGCTGATCAGGTAAACGCCGCCCTGCCGAATCCGGCTGGGCAGTGCAGCTCCCTGCGCCACACTGGCAGCTACCAGATGGGAAGTCCAGCGCTGACGCCCGCGATAGGCGATTAGATCGGCATCGGGCGGCGCGTCGCACTCGTCGAGAATCGACTTCAAAACGAACTCCGACGAGACGTCCACCGACGAGAAATCGACCAGTCGTGCGCGCAGCTCCGGCATCTCGCGCGGAATGACCCGACACGGACCGAGGGCCAGCGCGCGTTCCGGGTGCGGGATTGCCTCACCGGCGACCGACTGGCTTCCTGCGGTCACGACGGTCAGCGAGATCGGCTTGGCATAGTCGAGCAACTGAATCGCGCGGGCAGTCTGCACCAGCGAGTCAAATGCCAGCGCCTGCCCGGAAATTTCAGGGCCAGCCGACCCTTGATGGGTATCGAGCGACCACATATGAAGAATGCGGTCGGGCAGCAACTCGCTTTGCGCCAGGCTGTCAAACAGGCTGGCGTAATGCTCAGGGTCGTCCGGCGTCACCGTGAAGG
>JAJAYS010000115.1 GCA_026786065.1 Polaromonas sp. | reverse complement strand
GCGCGACCGCCGCCTCGCTCTGGCTCTGGCTCTGGTTCTCGCTGGCGGCCCAGCCTATGCCGCCGCTGAAGGCCACGGGCAAGCCGGTTTGCTGCGCCAGATGCAGGCCGTAGCGCAGCCTTTCGGCGGTCGCCGACCGCAGCTGGGGCTCGCCGTATTCGGGTGCCACCGGTTGCACGCCGCCGCCCAGGATCACGATGGCCTGCACCTGCGCGGTTTTCAGGTCCAGTGGCATGACAGGTGCGAACTGGGGCAGCGCCCGTGCCAGCCAGACCGCCGCGCCGTGGCAACTGAGCAGCCAAAGCAACACGAGGGCCAGCCCGGCCACCAGCAGCCCGGCTCGCTGTTTCCGCGCAGCGAAAAAAAGGCCGAGCGCGGCGAGGAGCAAGGGGCCCAATGGCGGTAAAACCAGCGCAGCGAGATACGGTTTGAACATCAATGGAAAAAGGGTTTCGCGCCAGTGCCCGAGGGTGTCAGGCAGGCATTGGAACGGGTCCACCGGTGCGTCCGGAGCTTACCGCAGGTCGATCGGCCGTCTGGTGCCGGTTGCGCAGGGTTTCAGGCTGCCGATCTGGACCGCTCTGGGGCGATCCGGGCCTAATCGGGCCGGTTCGGGCAGGTTCAGGCCGCTTCGTGCAGTCTTCCGGTCATCCCGTCGCTATGAAAATAATAGCTTTTAACGCCCGTATTTGTTGGGTTTAAGAGCCATAAAGGCAAATATTTTTGCCTGGCGAGGCTGGCGCGAAACGCCAGTCCACAACGCGCTGGAGGCTCGTCGCCTGAGCTTTTAGCCTTCAGCCCCTGCGCCTGCGGCCCGCGATCAGCCGGGCTCGCCAGATTCAGGCAGAGCTCCCTAAAAGAACGCCTGCAGCCCGGTTTGCGCACGGCCGAGGATCAGCGCATGCACGTCGTGCGTGCCTTCGTAGGTGTTGACTGTTTCCAGGTTGATCATGTGGCGGATGACGTGGTATTCGTCGTGAATGCCGTTGCCACCGTGCATGTCGCGCGCCATGCGGGCGATGTCCAGCGACTTGCCGCAGGAGTTGCGCTTGATCAGCGAGATCATCTCGGGCACATCGCGGCCATCGTCCATCAACCGGCCGACCCGCAAACAGCCCTGCAGGCCAAGTGCGATCTCGGTTTGCATGTCGGCCAGCTTTTTCTGGATCAGCTGGTTTTGCGCCAGCGGCCGGCCGAACTGCACCCGGTCCATCGTGTACTGGCGGGCCCGGGTCCAGCAGTCTTCGGCGGCACCGAGTGCACCCCAGGCGATGCCGTACCGGGCCTTGTTCAGGCAGCCAAAGGGCCCTTTGAGGCCGCTGACATTCGGCAACAAATTCGCTTCCGGTACGAACACCTGGTCCATCACGATCTCGCCGGTGATCGACGCCCGCAGACTCATTTTCCCTTCGATCTTCGGCGCAGTAAGGCCCTTCATGCCTTTTTCCAGTATGAAGCCGTGAATGCTTTCCTGGCCGCCGGTCTTGCCGTCGGGATCGGTCAATTTGGCCCAGACCACAAACACGTCGGCAATCGGGCTGTTGGTGATCCACATCTTGGCGCCGTTCAGGATGAAGCCGTCCACCCCGTCGCGGGTCGCCGGCCGGGCGCGGGTCAGCATGCTGGCTGGGTCGGAGCCGTGATTCGGCTCGGTCAGGCCGAAGCAGCCGACCCATTCGCCGGTGGCGAGCCTGGGCAGGAACTTCTCGCGCTGGGCGTCGCTGCCGTAGGCGTTAATAGGGTGCATCACCAGCGAGCTCTGCACGCTCATCGCGCTGCGGTAGCCGCTGTCCACGCGTTCGACCTCGCGCGCCACCAGCCCGTAGCTGACGTAGTTCAGCCCGGCGCAGCCGTAGCCTTCGATGGTCGAGCCGAGAAAGCCCATCTCGCCGAATTCATTCATGATTTCGCGGTCGAAGGTTTCGTGCCGCGCCGCCATCAGCACCCGAGTCTGCAGTTTGGCCTGACAAAACTCGTGCGCTGCCCGTTCGATGGCGCGCTCGTCGTCGCTGAGCTGGTCGGCAAGCAGGAAGGGGTCTTGCCAGTCGAAGCGGGCTTTGACATTGGTTTTCATGGAAAGGCTTTCACTGAAAAAGTGGGAATAAACATTGCAAACCGGGAGCCCGGCGGTAACGCCTCGATTATTGGTATTTTGCAACCGCCGATAGATCGATTCGCCTTCGCCCCCAAGCCCGAAGGGTCAGCGCCAACGGCGCCTGAAACCTGCCATCTTCCATGCTGCGGCGGACCGGGCTGCCAATTGCTTTGGTTGCATACGGTTTTGCGTCTGTCGGTAACATGATTTTCCTAAGTTTGTTCGCAAAGGAATCCATGTCGTCTTCTACCCAAACCATCGTTCTCGGCGGCGGCTGCTTCTGGTGTACCGAGGCGGTGTTCGTCAAGGTGCGCGGCGTTAACGACGTCGAGTCGGGCTACAGCAACGGTCAGGCGAGCCGGCCCAGCTACGAGGAGGTCTGCACCGGCCGCACCGGCAGCAACGAGGTCGTCAAGCTGAATTATGAAGAGGCCGACATCAGCCTGCGTGAAATCCTTGAGATCTTCTTCGTCATCCACGACCCGACCACGCTGAACCGTCAGGGCAACGACAGCGGCACGCAGTACCGCAGCGGCATCTACACCACGACGCCCGAGCAAAAGCAGGTGGCCGACGACATGCTTCGCCAGATAAGCCAGGACAAGCTGTTTGGCCGGCCCATCGTGACCGAGGTGCTGCCGCTGGAAAATTATTTCCCGGCCGAGGACTACCACCAAGACTTTTTCGAGAAGAACCCCTACCAGGGTTATTGCATGGCGGTGGCGGCGCCGAAGGTCGAGAAGTTTCGCAAAACCTTCGCGTCACGCGTCAGGCCAGGCTGAGGCCAGCAGGCCGGCCATTTTGTACAAAGTTCCGAGTCAATTTTGGCTTTTTATCAATGGAGCCGGGCGCAGACAGCTATCAAAAATGTAGCGACGGCCCTCATCCACGCCGCTTGGCGAAGTAAAACCATACCTGTGCGGGCTCCGCACGCGGATTCGGAAACACGATGAATCCGTCCGACTCGGCCTTGACGGGTTCGCTGCTGTGCCGGATGCCGATGGTCTCGTCGGCCCGAACCGCATCGAAGCTGCGCCATTCGCGAACGAACGCATCGGCCGGATGCGCCCGGTCGGTGACATCGATCAGCCGCAGGATTTCACGTTCGCCCGGCTGACTTTGCGGCGCGTCATCGACCAGGCCGAGCAGCGCCAGCGTCTGCAGGATCGCCAGGCGCGCGACATCGCCCGCGCGGGGGTCGCCATGCTGGCCGCATTCCAGCGTCACACCATAGCCGCCACGCGAGCGCATGTATTCGGTGGTGCCGACGCCATAGTTCGGGTTGGTGACCAGCGACTGCAAGCGGCCGGTCATGCCGCCTGCCGCGACGGCGGCATCGCCCTGCGCCGCCTTGGCGATGCGCTTTTGAATGCCGCGCGAATAGGTGTCCAGCCAGCCTTCGACGATGCGGTGCGGGCCGGTGTGCAGGGCAAGTTGCAGCTCGGCCTCGGCGTAGCTGAAGGGCTCCAGCGTGCCGCGGTTGTTCTGCGGGCCGATCATCACGAACGGCGCGCCGCCGGTGTGAAACGAATGCAGGTCGAGCAGCACATCGTGCGCGGCCAGCAGCGGGCACAGCACGTTGGCGATGCGGTCTTCAAAGTCCTGCGCGATGGCGCTCGGTGCCATGTTGCGGGTCAGGTTGCGTTCGCCGGTGCGCTGGCCCAGCCGGTAGGCCAGTGGATTGGTCACCGGCACGAAGGTCAGGCTGCCGCGAGTGATTGCGCGTGTGCCGCTGTCGAATTCCGCCAGCAGCGCAGTGATGGCGCGGGTACCGCAGGTCTCGTTGCCATGCACCGCCGCCGTGACCAGCAGTCGCGGGCCAGGCGCCAGCCCGTGAAAGGTGTGGCTGCGCAGATGGCTCGGCTGCGGCGGGGGGGACGTGGCGGAAGTGGCGGAGGTCATGGGCAGGTTTATACAGGGTCGACGCGCAGTCGGGCGAAGGTGCGCGCTATTGCGCCGAGCCAGGCCGACGGCGGTTGGTCTGCGGGTGCTGCGCAGGGGGCGATGGGGTCTTTTTTCGGCCTTGGGTCCCTACAATTGCAACCATTTTCAGCACGAACGGATGGACATGTTTTCTCGGGACGACGACGACAGGCAGGGCCTGGTGCTGGCGCTGGTTCCGGGACTGGTTGCGGCAGTGACCGCCCTTGTCGTCGGTATGGCGCTTCGCCAGAGCGCCGGGCCTGTTCCGCAAGCTGCGGCGTTCGCGGCGCCGTTACAGCCGGTACAGCCCTGGACGACCGCGTCGTCTTCCCGGCCGCCGGCATCGGCATCAGCCGATTTCGACCCCGGCGATGCCAGCGTCATCGTGCAAAGCGGCGTCGTGAAGTTTTATTTCGCCCCGAACCAGTTTGCGCTGGCTGCAGGAGGCAAAGAAGCCTTGATGCAGGTCGCCGCGGCGGTTGCAGGCGGCAAAAAGGCGGTGGTCACCGGCTTTCACGATGCCACCGGGAACCCGGCCCGCAATGCCGAACTCGCGCGGCAACGGGCGCTGACGGTGCGCCAGGCGCTCAACGCGCTCGGGATCAGCAACGCACGGATCGAGCTGAAGAAACCGGAGCAAAGCCAGACCAGCGGCGGTGACGCCGAGGCCAGGCGGGTGGAGATCTCTGTGCAATAGGGACAGTGGTGTAGTCGGGTGGTCGTCCGGCGCGCGACCAGGGTTTTAACTTGCGGTGAGTGCTTGCGATGCGCAAAGCAAAATGCCTGGATGCAGTTTCTTCACGCGCTGCGGTTCCGGTGCAAACCATCGGGCCCTGGCCTTGGCCCTTGCCCTTGCCGTTGCCAATGTCTTCATGACCTTTGCGTCATACGGCCAGCGAAGAACTTGGGGTCGTCGCGCTGGTACGCGGTTGCGCCGGTGAGCTGGGCCATCGCATTTTTCGAGTACGTCTTGCAGGTTCCGGCCAACCGGTTTGGCTTTGGGACTCTTTGCATAGCTCCCTGCGGCCTGTGATCAGCCAGGCTCGGGCGGTCTGCTGCGTTGCTTTTCTTGCCAATCGCCCGGCTATTGGCTTCAAAAAGACGCCTCGCATCCCATCCCGATCCGGCTGCCACAGACTCCCCAGAGTGATGCAGAAAGTCGTTACGCAATTCAGCATCGGGCAGCTGAAGATCACGCAGGAGGTGATCACGCTGCGCCTGTTCGCGCCTTTTGCGGTGTTCTATTCGGGCGAGCCGCTGAAGCTGGACTACCTGTGGAGCGGGCCAAGCATGGTCGGTGCGGTGTATTTCATTTTCCGAAGTGCAGCATAAAGCTGCTGCGGGGGTGGCCGATTCTTTCGCCGGAGCGGCCTGCCGAAAGCGCTACTGGCTGATCTTTCGGCCTTCTTCGACCTGATACTCAAAGTAGCGCTGAAAGCTGAACGCGAGGCTGGACGTCAGCGCAATCGAGCCGATCAGCAGCGCGAACACCACCGCGCCAATGGTTAGCCAGCTGGTGTGGCCAGCGGGCGATTGCGGCGCTGCTGCGTTGAACCGCGTATTCCATTTTTCGAAGCCTGTCAGTCCGTAAAAAATTGCCGCCAGCGCCGTGGCAGCAAGAGTGAAGCCGAGCAGCGGGATCAGCAGCCAGGACAGCAGGTCGTCCTGGCCGTAGGTTCGCACCCGGTACACCCCCCACCAGCCCAAAGTCGCCAGCGCCGGATGCAGCCAGGCCAGTCCATCGCCCACGCCGAAGAGATACATGCGGTGCAGGCCGAGCTGGCCGCCTGCCAGGGCCAGCCAGGCTGCGAGGGTTTTGTTTTTTGGGCGGAGTGGGGCGGGGCGGTTCATTTTTTGAAGAGGGGGCGGTTCAGGACGGTGCATCCGAAGGGGCCGCGGTGTCGCCGCAGCCTAGTGTTTTTTGCATGATGACAATGTCGCGCCAGGCGCCGAATTTCCAGCCGCAGGAGTCCACCACCCCGACTCTCGTGAAGCCCAATGCGGCATGGAGGCCGACCGAGGCCGCGTTCGCAGAGTCGCCGATGATCGCCATCACCTTGCGAATGCCCGCTGCCTCAAGGCGCGCCAGCAATTCGGCCAGTAGCAGCTTGCCCAGGCCCCGGCGCGATTGCTCGGGCGCGAGGTAGATCGAGTCCTCTACCGAATAGCGGTACGCCGGCCGGGGTTTGAACCAGTTGCCATAAGCGAAGCCCAATACCTGCCCGGCATCTTCGATCACCAGGTGAGGCAGGCCCTTGGCAAGCACATCGGCGCGGCGCGCAGCCATCTCGATCAGCGTGGGTGGCTCGGTCTCAAATGTGCCGGTGCCGGTGAGCACGTGGTGGGCATAAATCGACGTGATGGCAGGGAGATCGGTTTCAAAACTGGAGCGAATCGTGCATGGCATGGATTTGTCAAAGTGGCTGCGCCGGTTCGCATCGGCAGCAGAGGGTAGGGGAGCGGCAGACCAGTGAATCGGCGCAGGTCCGCGCAGCTGGGGTGGGCCAAAACGCAGGCCTGCGGCGGGCTATAATCGCAGGCTTTGCGGCATTTTGCTGGCTGGGCAACCCCTGAGCGGGTGTCTCAAGCGCTGCAGGAATTCTTGGGGAGCAACTTTTCGCTCCCCACCACCCGAAGGATAAATCATGGTCGTCATTCGACTCGCACGCGGCGGTTCCAAGCACCGCCCATTTTTTAATATCGTGGTCGCCGACAAGCGCGTTCGCCGCGACGGTCGTTTTATTGAGCGCATCGGGTTCTACAACCCGATTGCCAAGGGCGGGGAAGAAGGCCTGCGCATTGCGCAAGACCGCCTGACCCATTGGATCGGCGTCGGCGCACAGCCATCGCCAACGGTCGAGCGCCTGGTCAAGCAGGGCGCGGTCAAGGCCGCTTGAGCTGGCCTCTGCCGCAAAGCTGGCTGGCGGTTTGATGTCCGGCCTGACTGGCGCCGAACTGCCTGACGACGCGATCGAGGTCGGGCGCGTCCTCGACGCCTGGGGCGTCAAGGGCTGGCTCAAGGTCCTGCCGCACAGCAACGACCCGGCCGCGTTATTCGATTCCAAAGCCTGGTTTTTGCAGGTCCCAGAAGCCCGGTTTCGCCCGGGCTTTTCGGCCTTTACCGGAAGCGTTTCCATCGTCGTTGACGAGGTCAAAGCGCATTCGGGCTCGATAGTCGTCAAGATCATCGGCATCGACGAACGAAATGGTGCCGAAGCATTGCGTGGCGCGCTCATTTTTCTGCCCCGCAGCAGCTTTCCGGCCGCAGTCAAAGACGAGTACTACTGGGTTGACCTGATCGGCCTCACCGTGGTCAACCGTGAAGGCGTCGAACTCGGGCAGGTGCGTGACCTGATGGCAACCGGGCCGCATTCGGTTCTCTGCATCGCGTTCAGCGAACCTGAAGCCGACGGCCGCGAGAAAGCAGACGAGAGAATGATTCCTTTCGTTGCAGCCTACGTTGACAGTGTCGATTTGACGTCCAGGCGCATCCTGGTCGACTGGCAGCCGGATTACTAGGCTGGAGCGCAGGGCTTCGGCCTCCGGTGCTGTTGCGCAGCGGCTTCGCGCGCGCAAAATAAGGTCTGTATGCGCTTCGATGTCATCACCCTTTTTCCCGAGCTTTTCGCGCCGTTTTTCATCAGCGGCGTGACCCGCCGCGCTTATGAGGCCAAGCAGGTTGATGTCCAGCTCTGGAATCCCCGCGACTTCGCTGAAGGCGGCTACCGCCGGGTTGATGACCGGCCGTTCGGTGGCGGGCCGGGCATGGTGATGATGGCCGAGCCGCTGGCACGCTGCCTGCACCACATCCGCGACGCTCGCGCGGAGGCTGCGCCTGCACAGGTTCCGGTGCTGCTTTTTTCGCCGATTGGCGAGCGGCTGGACCATTCCGGCGTGCAGCGCTGGTCGGACAGCGCTGGCGCAATTTTGGTGTGCGGCCGCTACGAAGGTCTGGACCAGCGATTCATCGACGCCCATGTTGACCGGCAAATCAGCTTGGGCGACTTCGTGCTGTCTGGCGGCGAGATTGCCGCGCTGGCCCTGCTCGACGCGATCGCCAGATTGCAGCCGGGCGTATTGAGCGACGAAAGCAGCCATCAGTTCGACAGCTTCAATCCGCAGCTCGATGGCTTGCTCGACTGTCCGCATTACACGCGGCCGGATACCTGGCGCGAACAGCCGGTGCCCGCTGCGTTGCTGTCCGGCAACCATGCCCACATCGAACGCTGGCGGCGCGACGAGCGGCTCGCGCTGACCCGCAGCATGCGGCCTGACCTGCTGCAGCGGGCCCGCGTCGAGGGACGCTTGAGCGTGCGCGACGAATCGTTCTTGAGCGACCTCTTGGACAACCCGGGCCAGGACGCCTGAGAGACGGAACGCTTCGGGACGGCTCTGCATAATCCTTGCGGGTCTGCGTTGGCCGGATATGGATGGGCTGCAAGGCGCCTTTTTTAGCAGCCAACAGCTGCGCTATTGGCAAGAAAAGCAACCCGGCAGACCACTCGGGGCCTGGCGATCGCAGGCCGGAAGTCGTTACGCAGAGGGTCCCTTGCTATACTGATGGGCTTTTCGATCCTCTGGCGGCCACTGCAACCATTTCCCGGCGCGTTCCGGGGTGGATTTGCGGTCTTTAGCGCAGCGCGTGCATGAACGGAAAAGTCAAGAAAGCAAAGTGGTACTTCATGAATTTGATCCAAACCCTTGAGCAGGAAGAAATCGCCCGCCTCAACAAGGTCATCCCGGTCTATGCACCTGGCGACACCGTGATCGTCAGCGTCAACGTGGTCGAAGGCACGCGCAAGCGCATGCAGGCTTTTGAAGGCGTGGTTATCGCCAAGCGCAATCGCGGCCTGAACTCCAGCTTTATCGTGCGCAAAATTTCGAATGGCGAAGGCGTCGAGCGAACCTTCCAGGTGTACAGCCCGCTGATCGCGAAGATCGAAGTCAAGCGCCGTGGCGATGTGCGTCGGGCCAAGCTTTACTATCTGCGCAGCCGCAGCGGAAAGTCGGCTCGTATCAAGGAAAAGCTGGGCGGCAAGGCAGCCTGATTCCCCTGCCGGTTCCGCATCGGAGGCGGCTGAGCATTCAAGAAAAGCCGCTTCCAAGCGGCTTTTTGCATGGGTGGAACGAATTTCTGTTTTCAGGCTGCGATCCGCATGAACGTCACGAAACCCCTGCCGCAGTTTGATCCGCGAAGCGTTCCGGTGCTGGGCATCGACGACCACCTCGCAAATGTGCCGCAGCAGAACCTGAGCGTGGCGGCGCTACGCGCGCGGTTTTTGAATCCGCCCGCATGGACTCCTGAACACAGCATCGAGAAGCGCTTCGGAAACCGGGTGCCGACCGCTGCAGCGGTGCTGATGCCGCTGGTCATGCGCGACGAACTGATGCTGCTTTTGACCTTGCGCAGCGCCCACCTTTCAACCCATTCGGGCCAGATCGCGCTGCCGGGTGGCCGTTCGGACGCTACCGACCGCGATGCGATCCACACCGCGTTGCGTGAGGCCCATGAAGAGATCGGACTGCCGCACGAGCATCTCGAAGTGCTGGGTACCCTGCCGATCTACGTCACGGGAACCGCTTACATCGTCACACCGGTGGTCGCCCTGGTGCGGCCTGGGTTCGAGCTGATCCCGAATCCGCATGAGGTGGCCGATGTGTTTGAAGTGCCGCTGGCCTACCTGATGAATCCGGCCAACCACCGCCGTCATGAAATGGAGTTCGACGGGGCGACCCGGCAGTGGCTGTCGATGCCGTATCTCGACGCGTCGGTCAGACCCAACGCGGCGCAATCAACCGAACGTTTCATCTGGGGGGCCACCGCCGGCATGCTGCGCAATCTGTACCGTTTTCTTATCGCCTGAGCAGCGGTGGTGCACGAAGCGTAAAAGTGGTTTTCATTGTCGGGCGCGGCGGCTCCCCTCGGGGGGCAGAGAGCTAGGCGAAGCGAGCGAAAGTAGGGGCCAATTTTTCCGCCGGGCCGCCCCAAGGAAAAAAAGCGCCCCCTCGGGGGGCAGAGAGCTACGCGAAGCGAGCGAACGTGGGGGCTCAGTTTTTC
>JAJAYS010000114.1 GCA_026786065.1 Polaromonas sp. | reverse complement strand
GCTTGAGAAAAAATCGACTGAAGCCCAATAAATACGGGCGTTAGTAGCTCCTGAAAAAATAGCAACTGGCCGACGGCGCTGCAGCCTGTCCTACTGCGGCACGCGCCCGGCCGGCGCCACTGCCGCACCTTCGATGCCGTGCCGGGCCAGTGCCTCAGCCACAAAGCCCGAAGCCTTCATCTGCTCGACAAAGTCGGCCACATAACGCGCCGCGTTGTCGCGGGCTTTCGGCAGGCCCATCGCCTGCTGGATCAGCATGAAGCGGCCGTCGAGCAGGCGCAGGCCGGGCAGGCGTTTCGCGTCGGCTTGCAACTGCTGCTTGACTCCGGCCGCGACCTCGATGTTTTGCGCCAGAAAGGTGTCGGTAACGGCAGGCGAGCTCGGCGCCTTGACCAGCTTCGCGGCCTTCAGCTCGCGCGTCAGAAACAGGTCGTAGGCGCTGGCGTTGCCGACGACGATGCGGTTGCCCGGCCGGTCCACGTCGGCGTTGGTCTTGATCGGCGATGCGTTCTTGACCAGGTAGGCGCCTTCGATCACCACATACGGCGGCGTCTGCAGCATGTCGGCGCCGCGCACCGGGTCGATCGCGACAAAGGCAATATCGACCTGCGCCGCCCTGACGGCCTCGACCGAGGCACCGGCCGAGTTGACGGTCATCAGCTCGACCGGCACACCGAGGCGCCGGCCCAGCTCGCGCGCCAGATCGACCGACACGCCGTGCGCCGCGCCGCTGGCCGGGTCTTTGGTGGCGAGGATCGGGTTTCCGAAGTTAATGACCGCGCGCAGCGTGCCGGTCGGCGCCAGCTCCCTGACCAGCGCCGGGTCGGCGGCGGGCATGCTGGCAGAGGGAGAGGAAGAGGAAGAAGAGGAAGAAGGCGAGGTCATGGAGGCACCAGCCATCAGGGTTCCAGTCAGTGCGGCGTTCAGCGCCCGGGATACGAGTCGGGCGGCGCGGCGCGGCGCATCAGAAATCGACCTTCTGGCCGGGGTCCACCACCAGCATGCGCGGCGTGCCGGGCGCGGTGCCGAGCGCGGCCTTGAATTCGGCGGCGGTGCCGGCGAGTTGCGGCGTCGTGCCGTAGTGGATGGGCAAAGCGAACCTCGGCTTGATCATGTCGCGCACCGCCATCGCGGCGTCTTTCGGGTTCATCACGAAGTGGCCGCCGATGGGGACCAGCACCAGGTCGGGCCGGTACATCTCGCCGATCAGCCGCATGTCGCCGAACACGCCGGTGTCGCCCATGTGCCAGATTTTGAAGCCGTTTTCCATCTCCAGAATGAAGCCGATCGGCTCGCCGCCGACATGCACCTCGTCTTTGTTGGTGGCCGGGTTCTTGTACGCCAGTTCCGACGAATGCTCGGCATGCACGGCGGTGATCTTCACGCCGGTCGGGCCGAAGGGCAGGATGGTGCCGCCCTTGCCGAAACGCGGTGCCAGCTCGGCCGGCAAAATGCCCAGCGCCACGACGCTCTGGTTCATGCCGGCCGGGCCGTACATCGGCGCCTTGTACAGCTTGGCCAGCGCCGGTGCGTCGGCGAAATGGTCGAAGTGGGCATGCGTGACCAGAATCAGATCAACCTTGCCCAGCGCTTCGATGGGCTTGAAGGCGGCGGGGGTTTTCGGGTTGGTCGTCAGCCACGGGTCGATCATGATGACCTTGCCGCCCGGCGTCGTGATGCGCGTGGCAGCCTGGCCCAGCCACAGCACCTCAGTGATGCCGCTCTGGGCGAAAACGCTGGTGCCAATGAGCGCCGTGGCGGCGATCACCCTGCGCAGAAAGGTCGTGAACGGGGAGCGGAGCGGCATGCGGATTTCCTTCAAGAGTGGTGGGCTGCGTTTATTGGAACGGTGGCGGCATGCTGCGTCAACAGGACGGCAGCGCATTTGGCGCTGCGCTGCGCGGCTCTGGCTGCGCGCAGGCCGGTTAATTAAAAAATTCAAGATAAATCGGCTTTTAAGTCAATAATTATGAGCGTGACGAGCTATAAAAATAATAGCGACTGCAGGGCACCGCCGGCGCTTTTTTCAGGCTCAGGGCTCAGGCATAGGTGACCCAGGCCGCATGCTCCGGCGCGTCGAAGTGCGGCAGCGCGTTGTAGCTGACCAGCATGTGGCGTTTGGGCGTGAAGGCGAACTCGGTCAGCGAGGCGTTGCGGATGCGCAGGTTCAGCTCGATGGTCGTCTCAAAGCTGGTGCCCAGCACCTGGCCGACTGCGGTGGCAATCGGCCCGCCGCTGGAGACCAGCAGCACGTTGCCGCTGTGCTGGCCGCGGATGCCGTCGAGCACGCCGGCAATGCCTGCGGCGAAGTCGCGGTAGCTCGGCATGCCCAGCGGCTGCGCGCTGCCGGCCATCCACAGCGCCAGCCCCGACTTGAGCAGCCTGAAATATTCGCGGTAGGCCTCGGGTGTCGCCGTTTTTTCGAGCGGCTGCGAATGCACCGTGGCGATCACAGCGTGGCTGTCGTACTCGTTTAGCGCGGGGTTTCGGACCACCGGTACCTCGGTGCCCAGGCCCTCGCAGATGCCGGCGAAAGTCTGCATCTGCCGGGTCAGCGTGCCGGTCAGCGCGCCGTCGAAGCCGATGCCTTTGGCCTCGAACCATTGCCCCAGCCGCAGGCTTTGTTGCCGGCCCATCGGGCTGAGCAGGTCG
>JAJAYS010000113.1 GCA_026786065.1 Polaromonas sp. | reverse complement strand
CTGTCCAACCTCGACGCCAAGCTGCGTGTGCAGACCCGGCTGGAGATTCAAAAGCTGCACCGCGAGCTGGGCATCACCTCGCTGTTCGTCACGCACGATCAGGTCGAAGCCATGACGCTGGCCGGACGCATGATGGTGATGAACGCCGGCCGCATGGAGCAGTTCGGCACACCCGAAGAGGTGTACAACCGACCGGCCACCACCTTCGTGGCAGGCTTCATGGGTTCGCCGCCGATGAACCTGCTGAGGCACGCGCCGAACGCCGACCTCCACGGCCAGCCGGGAGCGCTACTGGGCATTCGGCCCGAGCATCTGCTACTGGGCTCCAGCGGCTGGCCGGTGCAGGTGGAAACCATCGAGATGCTGGGCGCCGAGCGCCTGCTGTATTGCCGGCTAGGCGAGGAAGCGTTGATCGTGCGCACCGATGAAAGCCTGTCGTCGGCACCCGATATCGGCGCGACGCTGCATGTCGCACCGCGCACCGATCGCCTGCACTGGTTCGACGCGCAAACCGGGCAACGTTTGTGAGCCTTGCCGACTGGCCCTACCCACGCTGGATCGCGCACCGCGGCGCCGGCAAACTGGCGCCCGAAAACACGCTGGCGGCATTTCGGCTAGGCGCCCAACGCGGCTACCGCATGGCCGAATGCGATGTGAAGCTGTCGGCCGACGGCGTGCCGTTTTTGCTGCACGACGCGACGCTGGAGCGCACCAGCAACGGTCGGGGCATGGCCGGCGAGCAGCGCTGGGCAGCGCTAAAGCAGCTCGACGCGGGCGCCTGGCATGGCGCGGGTTTCATCGGCGAGCCGCTACCAACGCTCGATGCCATCGCCGACTTTTGCCTTGACGGCGGCTGCCTGCTCAATATCGAGATCAAGCCGACGCCGGGCCAGGAGCGCGAAACCGGCGAGGTCGTGGCGCGGAGCGCGAAGCAGCGCTGGCAGGGTCGGGTGCCGCCGCTTCTGACCTCTTTTCAACCCGCGTCTTTGCAGGCCGCGCAGTCGGTGGCCGCCGACTTGCCGCGTGGCTTGCTGCTCGATGCACTCTGGACCGGCTGGCTGGAAACCGCGCTGACGCTCGATTGCGTGGCGGTGGTCTGCCAGCACACGCTGTGGGATGCGTCTTCCGTCACGCAGGCCAGAAGCGCCGGCTTTCGGACCCTGGCCTACACCGTCAACGACCAGCCGGAAGCCGAGCGCCTGATCGGCTTGGGCATAGACGGCCTGATCACCGACCGGCTGGACCTTTTTCGCCCGGATTGACCCGCTCGCCGCAGGACGCGAGGCCCGCTGCATGACTTCGGCGCGTTCGCGGCAGCCGGGCCGGGATGGGCGGTGACTGGTTTATTGCCATGCGTAGCCCGGCTTTTGGCCAGCGCATCGACGGAGCAGCCCGGCCGAGCCCGGCTGATCGCAGGGCGTTATGCCGAGGCTACTTGCTCCAGCCGCGAATCAACACCCACTGGCAGAGCGCCGCGCCCGCGACCAGCGCCGCGTAGGTCAGCATTTTTCCGTCACGCCCGAATACCGCCAATCCGCCTGCGAGTATCAACACGCTAGCTATGAAAACAATAGCTGTTTGCGCCCATATTGATTGAACTACCGGCCTGTTTGTCTTAAATAATCCAACTCCCGGACGCGTTGGCAGGACCAGCAAAACGGCCATCGCCGCTGCCGGGGCCGCAAAGTTGAGCAGGTGATTAATCAGCATAAACACATCCACAAACCGCCTCCAGACGTAAATACCGGTGCCGGCCGGCCGGATTTTGGAGCGTCGCCCGAAAGCGCCCGCTTGATTGCCGGTGCCCCTGCCAGCGCAACAATTTTATAATCGCGTATGTCTGTCTGGACCCTGGGGCTAAACCACACCACCGCACCGCTCGATTTGCGTGGGCGGTTTGCCTTCGCCACCAGCCAGGTCGAGCCGACGCTGCGCAGTTTGCGCGGCGCCCTCTCCGGCCGCTCCGAGACCACGCTGCTGTCAACCTGCAACCGGACCGAAATCTATTGCGCCGGAGACGCAGGCGATCTGGCCGCCACGCTGGACTGGCTGGCCCACAGCGGCAACATCACACCGGAGATTTTGAGCGCGCACGCCTACACGCTGCGCGAGGGCGAGGCCGCCCGGCATGCGTTTCGCGTCGCCAGCGGGCTCGACTCGATGGTGCTGGGCGAGCCGCAGATCCTCGGCCAGATGAAAACCGCGGTGCGCGCCGCCGAGGACGCCGGTGCCATGGGCAGCACGCTGCACCAGTTGTTCCAGCGCTCCTTCGCCGTCGCCAAGGAGGTGCGCAGCAACACCGAAATCGGCGCGCACAGCATCAGCATGGCGGCTGCGGCGGTGCGGCTGGCCGGGCAGCTGTTCGAGGACCTGCGCGACATCAAGATCCTGTTCGTCGGTGCCGGCGAAATGATCGATCTGGCCGCGACGCATTTCGCGGCCAAAAACCCCAAAGCCCTGGTGGTCGCCAACCGCACACTGGAGCGCGGCGAAGCTCTGGCCCTGCGCTTTGGTGCCGGGGTGATGCGCCTTGCCGACCTGCCCGAGCGGCTGCATGAGTTCGACGCCGTGATCAGTTGCACCGCCAGCACCCTGCCGATCATCGGTCTGGGCGCGGTGGAGCGGGCCATCAAGGCGCGCCGCCACCGGCCGATGTTCATGGTCGATCTGGCGGTGCCGCGCGACATCGAACCCGAAGTACGCGAGCTGCCCGACGTGTACCTCTACACCGTCGATGACCTGTCCCATGTGGTGCAAACCGGCCGCAACCAGCGGCAGGCTGCAGTGGCGCAGGCCGAAGTCATCATCGACACCGGCGTGCAGAACTTCATGCAGTGGCTGGCGCAGCGCAGCGCGGTGCCGCTGATCCAGCGCCTCAATACGCAGACCGATACCTGGCGCGCACTGGAGATCGGCCGCGCTAAAAAGCTGCTGGCCCGGGGTGAGCCGATCGACGCGGTGCTGGAGGCTTTGAGTCGCGGCTTGACCCAGAAAATGCTGCACGGCGCGCTCGCCGAGCTGCAAGCCGGTGATGCCAGCAGCCGCGCGCAGGCGGCACAAACCGTGTCCCGGCTGTTTTTGCGCGACGCGCCGCTGGCGGCAGCGATGGCAGCAAATGCACCGGCAGCATCGACAACATTGGCAGCATCGGCAGCATCGGCAGCACTGCCCATACCGGCAGACGGCAAAGAGCGTTAGCGGCGGTCGTCACTGCCGGGACGCACCCCGGCGCGTGCAGGCCGCTCCGGCCCTTGGCTCCAACCGCTCGCCTCTTCGTCGCCTTTTCGTCGCCTTTTCGTCGCTTTGCCACCGCCCCGGCCTTCGCCTCACGCACCCTCATCCTGACCTGCCCATGAAACCCTTCCTCCGCCAGACCCTGGACCGCCAGTTGCTGCGCCTGCATGAACTCGACGCGCTGCTGTCGGCCAGCGACGTCGTCAGCGACCTGGACCGCTTTCGCGCGATGACGCGCGAGCATGCCGACGCCAGTGTTATCGCCTTGCAATACACCAGCCTGACGCGCCGCGAGGCCGACCTGGCGAGCGCCCAGGCGCTGCTGGACGACGCGGCTGGCGATACCGCCATGGCGAGCATGGCCGAGGAGGAGATTGCCGCCGCAAAGGCCGACATCGCCCAGCTTGATCAGGCACTGCAACTGCTGCTGATCCCCAAAGACCTGGACGACCGGCGCGCCGCCTTTGTTGAAATACGCGCCGGTACCGGCGGCGACGAGTCGGCGTTGTTTGCCGGTGACCTGTTCCGCATGTACACCCGCTTTGCCGAACGCAGCGGCTGGCAGGTGGAGATCGTCAGCGAATCCGGCGGCGAGATCGGTGGCTACAAGGAGGTGGTGCTGCGCATAGCCGGCGCGCCGGATTCCAGCGGCGGCGGCGTGTACGGCAAGCTGCGCTTCGAGTCGGGCGGCCACCGCGTGCAGCGCGTGCCGGCTACCGAGACGCAGGGCCGGATTCACACCAGCGCCTGCACCGTGGCGGTGATGGCCGAGCCGGACGAAGCGGTGACCATCCAGATCAACCCGGCCGACCTGCGCATCGACACCTACCGGGCCAGCGGCGCCGGCGGCCAGCACATCAACAAGACCGACTCGGCGGTGCGCATCACCCATTTGCCGACCGGCATCGTCGCCGAATGCCAGGACGGCCGCAGCCAGCACGGCAACAAGGCCCAGGCGCTGAAAGTGCTGACGGCGCGCATCCATGAAAAAGACCGCTCCGAACGCGCCGCCAAAGACGCCGCGCTGCGCAAAGGCCTGGTCGGCAGCGGCGACCGCAGCGACCGCATTCGGACCTACAACTTCCCGCAGGGCAGGCTGACCGACCACCGCATCAACCTGACGCTCTACAAACTGGCCCTCATCATGGAAGGCGATCTCGGCGATGTCCTGATGGCGCTGCAGGTCGCACGTGGTGCGGAGCAACTGGCCGAGCTGGAATCGGCCGCTTTGGGCTGAATCGGCTGGATCGGCGGCTAGGGTGGATTAGGCGGATGTGGCGATAAATTCATGACTAAAACCGGTTCAAACCCAGAAAAAACGGGCGTTAATAGCTCTGATTTTCATAGCAACTGCGGTGGCGTGGCAGGCGCTGTAAGCCATGCGGCCGGTCTGGCCCAAGCCCTGGCTGCCGGCCTGGACCGGCTTGACGCCCACCTGCTGCTGCTGCGAGCGCTGGAACGGCCCGCCAGCGACCGCGCCTGGCTGGTGGCACACGACGACGACGCCATGACAGCCGCCGTCGCGTGCGACTTCGCCGAACTATGCCGTCGCCGCGCAGCCGGCGAGCCGCTGGCCTATCTGGTTGGCAGCAAAGAATTTTTCGGGCTGGCGCTGCAGGTAGATGCGCGGGTGCTGATTCCACGGCCAGACACCGAAACGCTGGTGCGCTGGGCACTGGAGAGACTCCAGGTCTGGCGCCCCGCACGCGCCTCGGGACGGTCGCAGTCCGGTTCCGAATCCAGCTCCGAATCCGGCTCGGTAGCTGACGCCGGCCCCCGTGTTCTGGACCTCGGCTGCGGCAGCGGCGCCATCGCGCTGGCCATCGCCGCCAACCTGCCGCAGGCGTGGCCAGCCACCCGCATCGTCGCCACCGACGCCAGCGCCGCAGCGCTCGAACTGGCGCAGCAAAACTGGGGCCGACTGCGCCAGCCAGAGTGGCCCACCGTCGATTTTCTTCAAGGCGACTGGCTCGAACCGGTCGTCGGTACCTTCGATCTGATCGTCAGCAATCCACCCTACATTGCCAATGCTGACCCGCACCTCGATGCGCTGGCGCACGAGCCGATTTCAGCGCTGACAGCGGGCAGCGCCGGTATGGACGACCTGCAAAAAATCGTCGCTGCCGCACCAGCCCACCTGCGCCGTGGCGGCTGGCTGCTGCTGGAGCACGGGCATGATCAGGCCGGCCCGGTGCAGCAGCTGCTCCGGCAGCACGGTTTTGCAGAGGTTCAGAGCCGACGCGACCTCTGCGGCATTTCGCGCTGCGCTGGTGGGTCTTGGCCGGGCTCATCCGGCGGCGGGCCCGGCGTTCTATCAACCCGCCCCTACAAGGTCTAGCCAGCCGTGCAACGTTCCCTTGGCAAAGCGCGGGATAATCCCAGGGTCGAATGGCCGGTGGGCGCATGCCGCCTGACTTCAGATCCCCACAGACCGGACCAGCCGACGGCCATGCCCCCGTCGAAAGCACTTCCCCGAAAGGACAACCACCATGCATACCGAAGTTGACACCCAGCAGCGCATTGATCAAATCGTCAAGTCCAGCGACGTCGTCCTGTTCATGAAGGGCACCGCGCAGTTCCCCATGTGCGGCTTTTCGGGCCGGGCGATCCAGGTCTTGAAAGCCTGCGGCATCACCAAGCCGGCCACCATCAACGTCCTTGAAGACGAAGACATCCGCCACGGCATCAAGGAATACAGCAACTGGCCGACCGTCCCGCAGCTCTACGTCAAGGGCGAATTCGTCGGCGGCTCGGACATCATGACGGAGATGTACCAGAGCGGCGAGCTGCAACAGGTGCTCGATGCCGGAACGGCACCGGGCTGAGCCTGGGTAACGTTTTGGGCCCTCCCGAAAACTCTACCCGTTTTATCGACCCTACCCGCCTGCACTGCCGATTCAGCGTGTGTAGCCTGCGCACGCTCCAGCATTGACTGCGCCCCGGCATTCGCGGGTGAGGCGTTCGTTGCGCTGGCCGTCGGTTTCCCGTGAACCGTATTTGTCGGTCGGGTCGCCGCGATAGCCTGCCGGGCGAGTCGGTTTTTCTGCGGCTTTTTTGCGCTTTGCTGGTGTGGACCGGGTTTCCTTTTTCGAGGTGTCGGCCCGGCTGGGCTGCTCGGGCGCTGCGGCAAGTGCCGCCTGGCTGCTGCCCAGCCCCATAACAGCGACCAGGGCGCCAGCGGCGATCAAGGCAATGGCATTCAAGTTCATAGTTCCTCCCAAATCCGTCAAATCTGAAACGAGTCGGTCCGCAGGCTGCGGCGCCGCGACAGCAAGACGACATTCTTATTGCAGGCTGGCATCACCAGGCTCGTCTTGCCCGTCCGATGTAT
>JAJAYS010000112.1 GCA_026786065.1 Polaromonas sp. | reverse complement strand
TCAGCCGCGGCGTGGCGCGCACCCGCTTTGCCACCGACGGCCGCGGCTCGCGCGAGCCGATTGCCGACAACAGCACGCCGCAGGGCCGCGACAAAAACCGGCGGGTTGAGATTTATGTTGCCGAGCAGGTGGCCGCGCGGTAGATCGACTGCTGAGGTGCCTGGGACCCTCTGCACCACTCGCTGCGGTCTGTGATCAGCCGGGCTCGGGCGGTCTGGTGCGTTGCTTTTTTTTGCCAATAGCGGGGCTATTGGCTGCAAAAAGACGCATTGGAGCCCAACCCGATCCGGCTGCCACAGAATCGCCAGGGTTAGGCAGAGAGTCCTAATGCGGCAAACGCCGCCAAAGCGGCTGCACGCTGGCGGCGCCGGGAGCGAAAGTAATTGCCTGGACCCGTTGAACCCCTTGTGCCTGTGCGGTTACCCGCCGCTTAGTTGTCGTTTTGTGCCGACTTCCAGCTGTGATGTTGTCTGACTGGCAGCCCCGACCATTACACTTGAGTAGGGTTTTAAGGCCCGTTTTTACAACGGCGGCAGCGCTCGTAAATGGGCAATTTTTAGAGGGCAGGTCGTGTTTTTTTTACCTCGGGTTTTGGCTGGATTGGCGCTCTTCGGGGTGCTTGCGGTAAGCCCGCAGGGCGCGGCGGCGCAGATTCCGGCTGCGTCGGCACCAGCGCCGGTTTTTGTACTTAATTCCCTGGATGACAGCGTCAGCGTCATCAACCCGCAAACTTGGCTTGAAACCAAACGGATCGACACTGGAAAACAGCCGCACCATCTGTACCTGACGCCCGACGAAAAATCGCTGATCGTTGCCAATGCGTTGTCCGATTCGCTGACCTTCATCGACCCTCGCACCGCCGAGGTCCAGCGCACGGTGCGCGGCATCGTGGACCCCTATCATTTGCGGTTCTCCCCCGACATGAAATGGTTTGTCACCGCGGCAAACCGCCTCAACCACATCGACATCTATCGCTGGGACGGCAGCAACATCACGCTGGTCAAACGGGTGACAACCAGCCGCACGCCCAGCCATTTGTGGATAGACAGCAAAAGCACCACCGTCTATTCGACGATGCAAGACAGCGATGAGCTGGTTGCACTCGACCTCGCCACGCAAAGCGTCAAGTGGCGCGTGAAGACCGGCTCGCTGCCTGCTGACCTCTACGGCACGCCCAACGACAAACTGATGCTGGTCGCGCTGACCGGCAGCGACGCGGTCGAGGTGTACGACCTGGCCGCAGCGGCCGGCAACGCGCCAGTGCGCGTCAAGCTCATCAAGACCGGTCTCGGTGCGCATGCTTTTCGCTCGTTTGGCGATCAGCGCCATGTACTGGTCAGCAATCGGGTTGCCAACAGCATCAGCAAAATCGACCTGCAGACGCTGGAGGTGGTGGACCGCTTCGAAGCCCCGGGCGGGCCGGACTGCATCGATGTGGGGCTGAACGGCAAACAGATTTTTGTGACCTCCCGGTGGTCGCGCAAGCTCACCGTGATAGACGTTGCCACGCGCAAGGTGGTTAATCAGGTCAACGTCGGCAAAAGTCCACACGGCGTCTGGACGCTGGACCATGCACCGCGCTAAAACCACTGCTCTTCGGTTGGCAGTCGCTATTATATTTGTAGCTGTTTACGCCCGTATTTCTTGGGCTGCAGCCGAGATAGACTTAAAAAAAACGGCTGACGCAGCATGCCAGCCGATTTACCTGACTTTCGACACCGGCCACATGGAGACCGCGCCGTTGATCGCCCAGGTGCTCAAGCGGCACCAGGTCAAAGCCACTTTTTTTGCGGCCAACGAACGCACGAAGGTCGGCAGCGGCAGCCTGGGCAACCACTGGGCTCCCTGGTGGAAGGAACGCGCTGCCGAAGGGCACGAATTCGCTTCCCACACCTACGACCACGTTTACTGGCGTGGCGACATCAAGGGCGTAGAGCCGAAGTTTCGGGTGAGCCCGTCGGCCGGCGCGCTGGAAGGTCGCGAGTTCACCTGGACCGCCAGGCAGTACTGCGATCAGATTGAGTACGCCGCCGAACGGGTGCAGGACTTCACCGGCAAAAAGCCTTTGCCGCTGTTCCGAGCCCCTGGCGGCAAAACCTCGCCGCGCCTGCTGGCCGCAGCCAAGGCCTGCGGCTACGAGCATGCCGGCTGGTCGCCGGCCGGCTTCCTCGGCGACGAGCTGGCCAGCGACCGCTACCCGAACGATCAGCTGCTCAAAAAGGCGCTGCCGGACATCAAAGCGGGTGACATCCTGCTGGCGCACCTGGGCATCTGGTCGCGTGCCGACCCGTGGGCGCCGGCGGTGCTGGAGCCACTGATCACCGGGTTGAAGGCTAAGGGCTTTTGCTTCCAGACCCTGCGTGAGCATCCGCAGTTCAAACCGTGGATTCAGGCCCGCGCCGACGCGCCGGTCGCGCCTGGCCGTTGATCGGCCAGCGTCCTTTCCAGAAAATGCCATGGGCCAATTAAGCGATCTTTTTCTGAACGCGCAGCAGGCGCTCTACGAATCGGCGGTGCAACCGCTGCTGTTCGCGGCCGGTCTGGGCAACCTGCTGGAGGACGGCTTTGCCGCCACTGCGTGGCTGCTCGTCGGGCTGCTCAAGATCGGCGTGCTTATTTTCTTCATATGCCCGTTTCACCGCTGTCGTCCGGTGGAGGCCCTCACCGACCGCGCCAGTATCCGCACCGACG
>JAJAYS010000111.1 GCA_026786065.1 Polaromonas sp. | reverse complement strand
GCGTTGCAGTGGGGAGTGGCGGGTCATAGTTGTTTTTGGCAAACTTGAAAAAGCCGACTCCCGGCCCTCACAGGGCGGGCGCAGCCGGCATCGCCTCAGAGTGCTCGTCATTGATCATGTTGGTCACCATCACATGGCGCTTGTGTTTCTCTGTGACTTCGCGCAGCCGGCTTGCAATACCCATGCAGACGATCGCCAGCAGTTTGGCCGCGACCTCGGGGTGCTGTGCGGCCAGCGCCTGAAGCGCATTGCGCGTCAGAAGGGCGCAGCGCAGCGTGCTGCAGGCGGTGCACCCGGTCGAGCGGCGCCCGCCGTCCAGCAAGCCCATCTCACCCAGCGTGCTTCCGGGCTCCAGAACGGTCAGGGTGATCGCGTCCCGTGGATTGGCGGCCATCGCTTCGATGGTGGCTTCACCATGCAGGATCCACAGCATGTGCCTGGACGAGATGCTGTCGCCTTCCTTGAACACCACTGCACCCGCCGCATACTGCCTGGCCACCATGAAGCCCGCTGCAGTCTCGGCTTGGCGCGCCGTCATCGGCAGAATAGATTTCGCCCTGCACAAAAACTCGACCGCCAGCGAGCGGTCCACGCCATCGAGCGGGCGCGCCAATGTCGCGCCGCCTTCTGCAGCTCCGAAGGCCGTTGCAGCCTTTCCGAACCATTTTTTCCACACGTCAAGCACTCCTCTTGATGCGGTTTGTTTTTTTGTGTGTGCGACAACTGCCAAACGAGGTTGCCGCAGGGCGTGCCCGAATGCGAACTGATTACGACCTGATTACCACCTGAATACGAGCCGAATCGGTCGAATGAACGTCGCGCTGCGCTCTGGGGCTCCGACAAGGCTAATACGTAACCAGATGTCTCAATAACGCAAAAGTTTACATCTTTCTGCGACGAAGTGCCTCTGTTCTATATCAGCCCTCGAAAAAATTCACCGCCAAGCCCGGCACTTCCACCCGCATGCTGAATACACAGCCGGAATGCGGAAAGCGTTGCAGCTCTGACTCCGGGCGTTTGTGGCGGGCGGTGGTCAGGTAGAGGGTTTTCAGGTCGGCGCCGCCGAAGCACGGCATGGTCGGGCATTGGGCAGGCACCGCGAACTCGGCCAGCAGGGCACCGGCGGGCGACAGCTTGAGCAGCCGCGCGCCTTCAAACATGGCAACGTAGTAGTTGCCCAGGGCATCCACCGCAGCGCCGTCGGGCCGGCCGCCATAGGCAACCTGGCCCGGTGCCCCGGCGTGCCAGTTCGTCGGCTTTAGCGGCCACTGCTGAAAGACCCGCTCGTTGGACATCGCGTTGCTGCCTGCGTCCCAGTCCCAGGCGCGTACCGTGTGGCGGGTGGTGTCGGCCCAGTACAACGTTTTGGCGTCGGGCGACCAGGCCAGGCCGTTGGCAACGGTGGCACTGCCGGCTTTGCACTCCAGCGCGGGGGCTTTGCCGCCGCGGCAGTCGAGTGAAAGCAGCTCGGCGCTGGCGGCCGTGCGGGGCTCAAAGATGGTGCCGGCCCAGAACCGGCCCAACGGGTCGGCCTTGCCGTCGTTGAAGCGCGTCGTGGCGCTGTCGTGCCCGGCCTTCACGAGCTGCGTGATCGCGCCGGCCCATGCTAAAGCGCGGTAGATGCCGTCGCGCAGCGCAATCACCAACCCGCCGGAGCGTGCTGGCGCAATGCAGCCGGGCTCGGACGGCATGGCCCAGCTTTCAACCGTGCCAGTGGACACGTCGCAGCGCTTGATCTTTTGGCCGTCGATATCGATCCAATAAAGCAGTTGCTCGTCGGGGTGCCAGAACGGCGACTCGCCCAGCGCGCTGGGCTCGGTGACAACCGGTTGCCAGCTCATGCGGTGGCCGCCCGGGGCGCGCAAAACGCGACAGCCGGATTCATTTGGCGCAGGCGCCGGGTGGCGCCGAACTGCCGGCGGCCGCTTCGGCATTGATCAGCGGCATCAGTTTGGGTGCCAGCACCTTGAGCAACTGCACCGGCAGCGCGCTGGTGAAGTCGTAGGCAGCGGCGCCCGCACCGGGCACATACGCAATGATGGTGCCGAAGAACCGCTCGTCGATGTGAAATACAAATGTCGCCGACCGGTTCACCACCCGAGACGCAATCAGCCGTCCGCCGACGCCGTAGCTGTCAAAGCGCTGGTCACCGGTGCCGGTTTTGCCGCCGACGGCAAGGGTGCTGCCATCGGGCCGGGTAAAGGCGCTGTTGACGCGCCGGGCCGTGCCGTCCGACACCACCAGCCGCATCGCGCCGCGTACTGCCTGCGCGACTTCGGGCGCCAGCACCCGAACCGGCGCGTCGGGTTGCCACTGCAGCCGGGTTTCGTAGGGTGTTCCTTCAGCAAAGTGCAGCGCCTGAATGCGCGCAGCCGGTTTGCGCAAGCCGTCATTGACCAAAATACCCATCATCTCGGCCAGCGCCGCCGGTCGGTCGGCCGACGCGCCCAGCGCACTCGCGTAGGACGGCACCAGCGACTCGAACGGGTAGCCCATGCTGGCCCACTGGCGCTGGATTTCCAGAAAACCCTCGGACTCCAGCAAGCCCAGGATGCGCTGGTCTTGCGCCTGCTTGCGGTGGGTTGCAAACAGCCAGGCATAAACCGCCTGACGCTCGGCCGCACTGGCCTGCATCACCTCTTTCTGGCTGGCGCCCGGGTGGCTGCGCAAATAGCCGACCAGCCACAACTCCAGCGGATGCACGCCCGCGAGGTAGCCTCGGTCGGCCAGCGACATTTCGGCCGGGTCGAATTGCGCATAGAACTTGGCCAGCCGGACCGGGTCTGGCTCCAGCGCGTCGGGCAGGTGGTCGTTGACGAACAGCGTGAAGGCGTCAAGCGACGCGGCGGGCTCGATGCTGCGAAAAATCACGGCCAGCCGGGCCGCAGTCGGCTTGCGGTTAAGCAGCAGCAGGTCTTCGGCCTCTTGAGCGGTCCTGCGTTGGTACTTCTGCAGAAAGCGGCGCATGAACACCTGGCCCTCCCGGTCTGCAAAGCGCGCCAGGTAGGCTGCACGGCGCGGGTCGGCGGCGTCCTGCAACAGCCGGGCCGACGAACCGGGCGTCAAAAACATGTAGTGGTGGACGATGTCGCGCATCAGGCGAATGAACACCAGGTTGACCGAGTTGCGCAGCCCGTCGCGCACCGACAGCACCCGGCCGTCGTCGTCGCGGCTGAAGTTGTCAAAGCGGTGCAGCCCGCCGCCGGTAAAAAAAGCTTCGGCGGGACTGGCCGAATAGCGCCGGTCGAGTGCCGCGTCCAGCAGTGCCGCCAGGCTTTTGTCGGCCTTGCTCGCCAGATAATCGGCGACCCAGCGGGTCAGCACATCCTTGCGATCAACCTCAAGCGCTTTAAGCTGGGCCGGCTCCAGCGACACCAGCCGCTGATGCAGCCTGGCCATGATGTCCAGGTAAGTGACCAGTGTGCGCAGCTTGGCGGTCGAGCCCAGATCGAGCTTGGTGCCCTCGTTGATGTTCAGCGGCTGGTCGAAGTTGTCGGTCTGCACCCGCAGGTAGTTGGCGTCGGCCCCCCGCTCGTACAACGTGAAGCTGTAGATCACCTGCGCCGGGTCGCCACGGGCCAAGAGCTGTTTGGCAGCCAGCCCGGCCGCTTTGGACTTGGCCGGCTCGCGCAGGTCGCGCAGCAGGGTCGTCACCGCGCTTTGGGTGGACGCATCCAGCGTGCTGTTGACCGTCAGGTCGAGACGGTCCAGCTCGTAGAGGCTGAAAAAGCCGTTCTCGGTCGAGCCGCCCAGCAGCCCGCCCAACTGGGTGCGCACCGCGTTGGCGGCTTTCTGGGTCACGAAGGAAGCCGACGCAGCGGGAACGCGGGCCAGCCGCCGGTCCAGTGGGAGTTTGAGCGCCTTTTCGCTCAGCGCCGCCGGAATGGCGCCGGCGCTGGCCAGCAAACGCAGATGGCTGTCGGTCAGCTGCGCCAGCTCGGCCTGCCGGTCGTCGAAGTACCAGGAGGGTCGGCGCTGTGCGATCAGCAGGCTCAAGGCCTGTTTGTAGAGCAGCGCCTGCTCGGTCAAGTCGCCGTTTTTCGGGCCTTCGCTGGCCATCACCCGGTTGAACTCCTGGAAGTCGCGGCCATACCAGGCCCACAGGCCGTCGCCCAGCCCATGCACTTCGCCGAACCCGGCCTTGGCCGACAGCGGCATGGTGTTGAGGTAGGCCAGTACGATGCGGCGGCGCGCTTCGGTGGTGTCTTCCCCGAGCCGGTAGGCGCGCAGCGACGCGGACACCATTTGCTGGAATTTTTCGCCGATGGACGCGGTGCGGCCCTCGGACGAGTGCCGGTATTTCTCGATCTGCGTGGCCAGCGTACTGCCGCCGGGCGAGCGGCCCTCCCCGGTCACGGTGTTTTTGGCGGTGCTGAGCACGGCATTGGCCAGCCGGCTCCACTCGACCGCCGGATTGCGCCGGGGCTGCTGCGTGTCCAGCAGTGCACGGTTTTCGATGAATAGCAGGCTTTCGACCAGCAGCGGCGGCACGTCGTCCAGGTGCGCATAGACCCGTCGGGGATAGCGCTCGCTGAACAGCGGCTGCTGTCGGCAATCGAAGATCGTCAAACCGGCCTGCGTTTTCTCAGCGTAGGGCGCGAAGTAGCCGGCATCGACGATGCTGGCCATGCCAGGGGAGATGCGCGCCTGGCTGACGATGTCAAAGTCGCGCGCGGCGAGCTGCTTGAGCCGGGTCGGCAGATCGGCATAGCCGAGCCGGTCGTCATAGGGTGCGCTACCGGGAAAGCGGATCGCCGGGCTGGCGCCTTCACCGACCGCAAACGTCGCCTTGCTAGCGAGGCTGGCAAAAAACTGCGCCTGGTAATGCGAGCTGCGCAACTCCTGCCCGAGCAGCAGCCCGCCCACGATCAGCACCACCAGCAGCGCCAACGCCACTACCGGTCTTGCGCCACCCCAAAAACTGCCCCGCTTGCCCTCCATGCCACATGTCCTGAATCGTTACCTTGCCGGGCGCCGAAAAATTGCAGCCGCGCCCTGAGGTCCCTAAGGACCTAACGCAACCTTACGACTCTAATACGGGCCCGCCCCGGTCTGTTGAGGCGCAAGCCCCGCAAAGGGGCTTTTTTGTTTGCAGGACACGGCCTACATGGATGCCTTGGCGTAACCCCTCCGCGCACGGGCCCTGAGACTTTGCAAAAAGGTTGCGTGTGCTTTCCAAAAAAAACAGCCCGCCAGTCTTGCGGCCAGCGGGCTGAACATCCACAGGAGACACTCACAAAAAAATTGCAAGCCGCCCGAACGCGGCGGCGTTGTCGGTCAGCGGCTGTAGGCAGTCTCGCCGTGCGAGGTGATGTCCAGACCTTCGCGCTCGTCTTCTTCGCTGACGCGCAGGCCAATCGTCAGATCAACCACCTTGTAGGCAATGAAGGACACGACGCCCGACCAGATGATGGTGATACCGACGGCCTTGGCCTGCACGATGACCTGCGACACGATCGAATAATCGGCTGCGGTCACCATCGTGGCCGTGACCCAGTCGGCGACGTAGCCGGGGCCGCCCAGCGCTGGCGAATTGAACACGCCGGTTAGCAGCGCACCGACAATGCCGCCAATGCCGTGTACGCCGAACACGTCGAGCGAGTCGTCGGCACCGAGCATTTTCTTCAGGCCGTTGACGCCCCACAGGCACGCAAAGCCGGCGACGAGGCCGATCACCAGACCGCCGCCGATGCCGACGTTGCCGGCCGCCGGGGTGATCGCCACCAGACCAGCTACTGCGCCCGACGCCGCACCGAGCATCGAGGCCTTGCCGCGCATCATTGCCTCGCCGACGCACCAGGCCAGCACCGCAGCGGCCGTCGCGCCCAGGGTGTTGATGAAGGCCAGCGCCGCAAAGCCGTTGGCCTCTAGCGCCGAGCCGGCGTTGAAGCCGAACCAGCCGACCCACAGAAGCGCGGCACCGACCATCGTCAGCGTCAGACTGTGCGGGGCCATCGCTTCTTTGCCGTAGCCGATGCGCTTGCCGACCATGTAGGCGCCGACCAGACCGGCCACCGCCGCATTGATGTGGACCACCGTGCCACCGGCAAAGTCGAGGGCGCCCATCTGCCAGATGTAGCCGGCCTTGCCGGTCATCGCATCGACCACTTCCTTGCCGGTGTAGGCGTCGGGGCCCATCCAGAACCAGACCATGTGGGCAATCGGCGCGTAGCTGAAGGTGAACCACAGCGCCATGAACACCAGCACCGCCGAGAACTTGATGCGCTCGGCAAAGGCGCCGACGATCAGGCAGCAGGTGATGCCGGCAAACGTCGCCTGGAATGCGGCGAAGACGATTTCAGGAATCACCACCCCCTTGCTGAAGGTCGCCGCGTTGGCAAACGTGCCAGCCGCGTTGTCCCAGATTCCGGCCATCATCAGCCGGTCGAAGCCGCCGAAGAAAGCGTTGCCCTCGGTAAACGCCAGGCTGTAACCGTAGATGAACCACAGCACTACGATCATCGAAAAGGTGACCATGATCTGCATCAGTACCGACAGCATGTTCTTGCTGCGCACCAAACCGCCGTAGAACAGCGCCAGGCCTGGCAGGACCATCATGATGACGAGCAGCGTCGAGACCATCATCCAGCTGGTGTCGCCCTTGTTGGGCACCGGAACGGGGGCGGAGGCAGCAGCGGCGGGTGCGGCAGCAGCGGCCGGACTGGCCGCTGCCGGGGCAGACGCCTCGGCAGCCGGGGTCGGGTTTTGCGCCAGCAGTACCGGGCTC
>JAJAYS010000110.1 GCA_026786065.1 Polaromonas sp. | reverse complement strand
GGCATCGGCGATGACGGCAGCCCGCGCTGACCCGGGAGGGGGTGCCGTCGGCCGGGTGGGCGACGCGGCTGCGGCGAGGCTCTCGTCGCCAGCGCGACGCACGGTCGGCAACCTGGGCAACACCGCTGCCGGCGCTGCCGCGCTGCGGCGTGTGTCCGCTGGCGACGGCAGACTGTCAGGGCTGCGCAATGTGGCTCCAGAATTTACCGTCGCTGGACCGGTGCTTGCCCGAGGCAGCGAACGGGCCGGGGCGGCGCTGACCGGCGGCTCGGCCGTCACGGCGGCGATGCGGGGCGGGGCTCGCTCGGGCGCTGGATCCGCTGGCGCCACCTTGGCGGTGTTTCCGGTGGTGGCGCCACCGGCCGTGACAGCCGCCACCGCTGTGGACACCGAAGCCGGGCGGGGCGCCGCAGCCAGGAGCGGTGCCAGCGCAGCGGTGGTTGCAGCAGGTGAGGCCGCAGCCGCCGTTGCAGCAGTGGCTGCCGGAGCAACGGGCGCAGTGGTTGCAGCAGGTGAGGCCGCAGCAGTTATTGCAGCAGCGGCTGCCGGAGCAACCGGCGCAGCAGCGGGTGCGGTCGGTACCGGAGTGGCGGGAGCGGGGGCAGCGGGTGCAGCCTGCACGGCGGGCTGCGCGCCGGTAACGGCCCGCAGCGCAGAGGCGCTGTCGCTACCGTCGGCTTGCGTCGGTGGGGACGCGGGCGCCGCAGTGCCGCCGGCTCGCATCGCCGGTAGCTCGGGTGGCGTTGGGGGCGCTGCAGGCGTAGCCGCTGGGGCCGTGCGCAGCCCCGAATCCGCCACCGTCACCTCCACCGTTACCGGCGTTTGCGGGTTGAACCCGGCCCGGCGCGCCAGCGCTTCAAGCCCGCTTTGATCGGAGCGCAGCAAGCCCCAACTGGCCACGCCGCTCACCAGGAGGAGGCCAGCCAGGGCAGGCACTTTCCAGCTTGGGCCGTTGGCAGCGACGCGGCCCGAGCTTTTTTGCGCAGTCGGCGACCCGCTGGCCGATGCGGGCGCCAGCCGAATGGCTTGGGCATGCACGGCGCGCCGCACTCGCGCGCCGGGCCGCCGCGCGTCCAGCGTCTGGGCTTCGTGGTAAGCCACGACGAGCCAGTCGTGGGCCGGATCGACTTCGGCTTCTGCGCTGCGCCCGATCACGCTCAGTTCGCTGGCAGGCGCGTCGCCGCCTTGTTCTGCGTCTGCATCCATGCGGGGATCCGCCTGGTAAGGTGGCTGGGCGGGCGAACGGCTTTGGGCGTCGTGGGGGCTCATGTCGAATCGCTCAGGCTGAGCCGCAAGGCCTCGCGCGCAAAACGCAGGCGATGAATGGCGGTGTCGAAACTGACGCCAGTTGCCCGTGCGATGTCGGCTGCACGCAGGCCGCCTTCGGCATGCATCAAAAAGGCGTAGCGCTGCGCAAACGGCAGGTGCTCGACAGCCGCGAGCAGGGTTTTGGCCTCGCGCGGCGAGCGAAGCTGCCTGAAGGCACCCGCCTGCTTGAGCGCTTTGGCAGACAGATTGGGCGGCTTGGCGGACGAGAGCCGTCCGGCGTTGCGCGCCTGGGAGGTCGGCGCGGCGGGGGCGTAGTCGGTCTGCGGATCAATCGGTTTTTTTGACTTGTGCATGTGGCTGAGCACGCAGCCGTGCGCCAGGCCAAACAGCCAGGGCTTGAAGCGCCAGCCCGCGCTGCCTGGGCCTGCACCCGATTTGCTGCCAAGGCCTTGTGTTGGCGCAGCAGCTTCGCTGGCTGCAGCCTGCGGGCGTTGGGCCAACTGCTTCAGCACCGACACCCAGACTTGTTCAAGCAGTGTGTCGGCCAGACCGGGGTCGCGCAGGATGCGCAGCAGGTAGCGCCAAACCGGCAGTTCGTGCCGCGCATACAGCGCATCAAAGGCAGCGATTTCACCGGCGCCATACTGCCGTACCAATTGCTCATCGGTGGCGTCGGTTACGGTGGTGCTGACGGGCCCCGCAGAAAGGGTGAGATCGGCTGCTTCGCTCATGGTCGGCTCCGGGTTGCCAGGAAAACAGAAGGGCAGAGGGCGAGCGATTACGCGTGCCGACCCATATGACTTGGTGCAGGCCACCTTCAGGCGGTGCCGGCCACCGCATGGGTCCTGCGTTGATCGCTTCGCCTCAGGCCACGGGCGCATTGATCTGGAAGTAGCGCGCGAACAGCGTGTTCAGCGTTGGAAAGTCCTGCGCGAAGCGCGCTGGATTCACATAAAACCCTTCGCAGGCGACCGCAAAAAATTCAGCCGCCGATTCAGCCCCGTAAGGGTCCAGCCAGGTCGGCTGGCCACCAAAGCGTTCAGCCAGCGTCACCTTTTCGCAAAACGCATCGTAGGCGGGCTCGAAGACTTCCTGCCACATTGCGCGCGCCGCCATGGAGGGCATAGGCGGGCAACCGTCGGTCAGACCGTCCCGCATGTCGATTTTGTGGGCGAATTCGTGAATGACGACGTTGTAGCCGGCTTCAGCCGACTCGCCGGATGCTGCGACATCGGCCCAGCTCAGGGTGACCGGGCCATGATCCATGGCTTCTCCGCTCAAAGCTTCTTTGTAGTGGTGCACGATGCCGTTGTCGTCGGTCACTTCACGGCTGGCGAGCATCGGTCCGGGATGCACGACGATGCCTTTGAAGTCGTCGTAAAACCTCAAGCCCAAGTGGAGCACCGGAAGGCAGGCCTGCGCAGCGATAGCAACCGCAATGGGGTCGTTGATGACCAGTCCGCCCGCACCGGTGAACTGCTTTTTGGCCAGGAAAGCGGCTGCCATGCTGCGCAAGGCCTGTTGCTCGGCGATCGGGCGCCGTGCCAGAAAAGGAAAGTCTTCCACCGTGGGGTGCCACAGCGCATCGGGGATTGTGTCCACACCGCCAGCCGCCCATTTGGGGGCATCAAGGGGTGCGAACCTGCTTTTCATCCAGCTGAACATGGCGGCCCTGTGTAACGAATGGTTCGTGTGTCAGAAAAGGTTAGCGGCTTCTCCCCGCCAGGGTTGTAGGCTGACATCCCGTTCTAAAAGCTCGAAGCGGCCAAGCGCGCGAAGTGGCCTTGCGCGGTCAGCCGCAACACGTCGCCGCGTGGCGGCTGTGCCTGGGGCGACAGATCCCAGTCGCTGAGCACCATGCGCACGCAGCCGTCGCCGAGATGGTGCTGCGCCGGGCGGTGGGTGTGACCGTGAATCAGGGTCGCGCTGCCAGCCGCGTGCAGCGCAGCGCGGGCGGCAGCGGCATCGACGTCGGCCCAGGGCAATTCTGCGCGCTCGCGGGCGGCGTGCTGGGCCTGGCTCTGCGCTCGCAGATTGCGCGCAATGTCGCGCCGTGAGGCCAGCGGCTGGGCCAGAAAGTCGCGCTGCCAAGTGGCGCTGCGCACCGTTTTGCGAAAGGCCAGGTAATCGGTGTCGGCCAGGCAAAGCGCGTCGCCGTGCGACAGCAGCCAGCGCTGCCCGGCGAACACCAGAACGGTGGGGTCGGCCAGCAGCGTCAGGCCGGCCGCTTGCATCAGGTTGCGCGCACCGGCTGGTGCAACGGGCAGCGCAGCGCCGACCAGAAAGTCGCGGTTGCCGTGCATGAAAAAAAGCGCCCGGTGGCTGGACGCCTCGCGCAGGACGTCGGCGCAGCGCGCCTCGAAGGCAGTGCCAGAGGCTGCCGGGGAGTTTGCCGACGAGATTGCGTCGTCGCCGACCCACACGTCAAACACATCGCCCAGCATGAAGACCGCATCGGCCGGCGTGCTCTGCAGATAGTGCCGCCACGCGGCAAAGGTGGCGGTGTCTGCGGCATGCAGGTGCAGGTCGGAGATGAACTCGACCGTGCGCCACGCGGCCGGCGCGATGAAATCGGGCGCCAGAGACATCGAGACCTAGAGTGCGACCGCTTTCTCGATCACCACGTCGTCCATTGGCACGTCGCCGTGCCCGCCTTTGCTGCCAGTCTTGACGCGCTCTATCTTGTCCACCACATCGGTTCCGCCGACCACCTTGCCGAACACGGCATAACCCCAGCCAGACGCGTTTTGCCCGGTGTGGTTCAGAAAGCCGTTGTCGGATGCGTTGATGAAAAACTGTGCGCTGGCCGAATGCGGCGCGCTGGTGCGGGCCATTGCCACGGTGTATTTGTCGTTTTTCAGGCCGTTGGTGGCTTCGTTCTCGATCTCGCCATCGGTCGGCTTTTGCTTCATGCCGGCAGCGAATCCGCCGCCCTGGACCATGAAGGCCGGAATAACGCGGTGGAACACCGTGCCGGCATAGTGACCCTTGTTGACGTAGGCCAAAAAGTTGGCGACGGTTTTAGGGGCCTTGACCGCGTCAAGTTCGAGGGTGACGACGCCGTGGTCCTGAATGTGCAGTTCGACTTTGGGGTTGCTCATGGGGTTCCTTCTTTGGTAAAAAACGGGAGGTTTTGAAAAACTATTTCAGCACGCTGGCCGACTTGATCAGCACCGGAGTTTTTGGCACATCGCTCGGGAACGGCCCGCCCGCGCCAGTCGGTATGCCCTTGATTTTTTCAATGGTGTCCATGCCGCCGGCGATCTTGCCGAACACGGTGTAGCAGAACAGCTGCGGTGCATTGATCAGCTGCGCGCGCGGCGTGTTTTCATAAACGCGGCCCTGATACTCGAACTTCGGGACCGGGTCGCCCGGCGGAATCACGGTCGGGTTCAGAAAGTCGTTGTCCTTGACGTTGATGAAGAACTGCGACGAAGCCGAGTTGGGATCGTTGGTGCGCGCCATCGCCAAGGTGCCGATGACGTTTTTCGACCCGCCTTTGGCCAGCGCCTCGCGCCCCTCATGGGCGACCGGCGGACGTGTTTTTTTCTCGGCGTAATTGGCATCGTAGCCACCACCCTGCACCATGAAGGACGGAATAACTCGGTGAAAAATCGTGCCGTCATAGTGTTTGTCGCGCACGTACTGCAAAAAGTTTTCGACCGTCTTGGGGGCCTTGTCGGGATAGACCTCGACGGTGAATTCGCCTTCGCTGGTGATGAACCGCACTTTGGTGGCGATTTCGGCAGCGGCCGGTGTGAGCGCCGCAGCCAGCAGCAGCGCCGGGAAGACCGTTTTCGTCGCCAGCGAACGTACCCGGTGCAATACCGAAGCGACTGGGCGCGGGGGAGTTGGAATCGAGCCGGAAGAAGCCAGGTTCATGGTGTTCTCCAATTGAGTGCGGGCGGGCGGGTTGACGTGTCGGCCAGCCGTTTTGTGGAATGCAAGTGCGCGCAAACGCGGCGCTTGTCGGTGAATAAAGATTATCACCGCCGCTTCGACCTCGGGCGGTGCGGGGTTGACCGCTGCCGCCCCAGCGCAGTCGGCGGCGCGCGATACAGACACTCCTCAGCGCTGACCCGGGGCTGCTCCCGCAGCCGGGGCGGGCGCGGCTTTCGGGGCCGACGCGACCAGCGAACGAAGCAGCGCCAGTTTGGGCGCGATGGCGGCATTGCCAGCATCGAGCTGCAGCGCCTGGGTGTAGGCCTGGCTGGCAAGGCGGGCGTAAACGTCGCCCAGGTTCTCGTGCGCGACCGCATAACGCGGGTTGTTGCGAATCGCCATGTCAAGTGCGGCTCTGGCCAACTCCAGCTGGTTGCGGCCTGCATACAGCACCGCGAGATTGTTGTAGGGCTCCGGCAACTCGGGGTAGTCCTGCGTGAGCTCGCTGAAGCTGGTGATGGCTTGATCGATTTTTCCGGTGTCGGTCTGGACGACTCCAAGCAGGAAACGCATTTGTGGATCGCGCGGTTTGCCAGTCAGGTATTGCTCGGCGGCGCTCTGTGCAAGGGCGTACTGGCCGCTGCCGATCAGGCGCGCCACGTCGTCGTAGCTGTCTGCCCAAGTCGGCGCCGACAGCAACACCGCCAGCGCCCCAAGCAGGACTCGAAGGGCTTTAAAAAACGGGCCGATCAATAAAAAATCGGTCGCCGCACAGTTGGTACCCGCACTAAAAATAGGCCGACCCGGAGCGCACGGCGTGCCGCACAACGGGGTGAAGGCTGACAAGGAAAAGCGCCTGCCAGAGTGGTTCCAGAGGCGTGGCGTTCGGGAATATTCACTCATGAACTGGGCACCAGAAAATAGTTTTGCCGGGTCGGCTCGATATACTGATTCATTGTAGAAGGGGGTCACGATTTGCCTGCGCACCCCACGGCAACGGGCGCCTACGCGCCGCTTACACCACCCACCGCTTTCACTTCCATGCTGGCCCGGCACGCGGACCGGCAAGCCCACTATCGCGAAATTCATGACTCTGCGGATCTACAACACCCTGTCGCGCAAACTGGAAGCGTTTGTTCCGATGGTTGCGGGCCAGGTGCGCATGTATGTCTGCGGGATGACGATCTATGACCTTTGCCACATAGGCCATGCCCGCATGATGATGGCTTTCGATGTCGCGCAGCGCTGGATGAAAGTCAGCGGCCTGACCGTAACCTATGTGCGCAACATCACCGACATCGACGACAAGATCATCCGGCGCGCGATAGAGCGTGGCATCACGATGCGCGCGCTGACCGACGAGATGATTTTGGCGATGCAGCGCGACATCGGCGCCCTCGGCATTGAGCCGCCGACGCTGGAGCCGCGCGCGACCGACTATGTGCCGCAGATGCTGGCAATGATCGGCACGCTGGAGCAAAAAGGCCTGGCTTACCGCAGCAGCAATGGCGATGTGAATTACGCGGTGCGCAAGTTTCCCGGCTACGGCAAGCTGTCAGGCAAGTCGCTCGACGAGTTGCGTGCCGGCGAACGTGTGGCGGTGCTCGATGGCAAGGAAGACCCGCTCGATTTCGTGTTATGGAAATCGGCCAAAGCCAGCGAGCCCGATGATGCCAAGTGGCCCAGCGAGTACGGGCCGGGCCGGCCTGGCTGGCATATCGAATGCTCGGCGATGAGCTGCCAGACGCTGGGCGAAACCTTCGACATCCACGGCGGTGGGGCCGACCTGCAGTTTCCGCATCACGAGAACGAAATCGCGCAGAGTGAAGC
>JAJAYS010000109.1 GCA_026786065.1 Polaromonas sp. | reverse complement strand
GGGTGATCCATGTGATGACCCACGATTCTATCGGAGTCGGCGAGGATGGCCCGACCCACCAGCCGGTCGAGCATGTGGCCTCGCTCAGGGCGATCCCCAACCTCAACGTCTTCCGGCCGGCGGATGCGGTGGAAAACGCGTTGCTGATTCTCGGCCCCGCTTCCATGGCAGGGCTGCATGTCTGGCTGCTCAGAAGGCGCCAGGTCAGTGCCGCCGGCAAAGTGGTTGTCGCGGCGGCCGCGTTGATGGCCCTGTGTATCGCGGTGGTCCGTGTGCTTGACAGCTCGCCGTCCGTGGTTATGGCCGGCAGCTATGGTCTCGGCACGCTGCTGGCGTTGTCCTGGCTGTACCTCTGCCTGCCCGCATGGCGCATCTCCGGAGCGTGGAAGTGGTGGCTGTTGCTCGGCCATCTGGGCGGCTCCGGCGCCGCAGTGCTGTTTTTGTCGGGCAGGGCAGGTGATCAGGCCAACTATTGGCCGGTAGCCATGATGCTGCTGTTACAGTCGCCGCCCACCTACCTCGCGCTGGTGTGGCGCAGCCGGATGCTCAATGAAAGCCGCCTGCGTGGCGCGGCTGCGCGGGTGATAGACCCGCTGACGGGCCTGGCCAGCCTGGCCGGGCTGATTGACCGCTTGCGACCAGCTGTTGCGCGGGCGCAGCAGGTAACGCACGGTGGCGCGCTCTACCTTATCGAGGTCCAGAATCTGGCCGGTCTGCTCAAGGAAATGGGCGCTGAAACAAAAGAGAAAATTGTGCTGGAGGCGGCCAACCGCGTGCGGCGGGCTGTCAGCGACAGCGACACCGCTGCCCGTATTGGCGAGCAATTGTTCGCGGTGCTCGCTCAGGACTTGCAGGACAACGCCGAGGTCGACTCTCTGGCTACCAAGCTGGTTGTCAGCGGCCTGCGTATTGAAAGCGCCTTTTTGCAGGGTGTCGCCCTGCAGTTTCGTGTGATTGCCAGCGACCTGAAGGTGCCGATGCTGGACAATGCCGCATCCGCCCAGTACTGGTTGCGCAGCTTGACTGGTCACTTCAGCGCCTGGCCCGACACCCACCGCTCGCGCAGCATCCTGCTGTTTGCCGGCGGGCAGGTGCGCAGGCCCCAGGCGCCGACCGTCAGCCAGTTCTGAGCCCATAATCCCTGCGGTGGCCTGCCTTGCCGGGCGGGTCTTCCGGAGTTTTTCACACCAGATACTTTTTAGTTTGAGCCCCGATGGACGATCTTTTCACGCCTGCCCCGCTTTCCAGCCCCGAGTCACCCGATCAGGAATCGCTGGTCGCCTACGCCCAGCGCGCCTACCTTGAATACGCGCTGAGCGTGGTCAAGGGCCGGGCCTTGCCCGATGTCTGCGATGGCCAGAAGCCGGTGCAGCGACGCATCATGTACTCCATGGCGCGCATGGGCTTGAGCTTTTCCGGCAACAGTGGCGCCAAGCCGGTCAAGAGCGCGCGCGTGGTCGGCGACGTGCTGGGCCGTTTTCACCCGCACGGCGACCAGGCGGCGTATGACGCGCTGGTGCGCATGGCGCAGGACTTCAGCCAGCGTTACCCGCTGATCGACGGCCAGGGCAACTTCGGCTCCAGAGACGGTGACGGCGCCGCAGCCATGCGCTACACCGAAGCGCGGCTGGCGAAAATCACCACGCTGTTGATGGACGAGCTCGATGAAGGCACAGTCGATTTCATCCCCAACTACGATGGCTCCACCGAAGAACCCAAACAGCTGCCGGCGCGCCTGCCGTTCACGCTGCTCAACGGCGCCAGCGGTATCGCCGTCGGCCTGGCGACTGAAATCCCCAGCCACAACCTGCGCGAAGTGGCCGACGCCTGCATCGCGCTGATCAAGACCCCCAAACTCAGCGACGCAGAACTCTACACGCTGATCGCCGGGCCGGACTACCCGGGCGGCGGACAGATCATCTCGACGGCGGCTGACATCGCGGCGGCCTACAGCACCGGGCGCGGTTCGCTCAAGGTGCGCGCGCGCTGGAAGATCGAGGACCTGGCGCGCGGCCAGTGGCAGCTCGTCGTGCAGGAGTTGCCGCCCGGCGTCAGCACGCAGCGCGTGCTCGAGGAGATCGAGGAGATCACCAACCCAAAAATCAAGGCCGGCAAGAAGGCGCTGAGCCTGGACCAGGTGCAGCTCAAGCAGACCGTGCTGGCTGTGCTCGACGTGGTGCGCGACGAGTCGAGCAAGGACGCCGCCGTGCGCCTGGTGTTCGAGCCCAAGACCAGCCGCATCAGCCAGCTTGAACTGATCACGACCTTGCTGGCGCACACCAGCCTGGAAAGCTCCTCGTCCATCAACCTGACCATGGTCGGGCTGGACGGGCGACCGACGCAGAAAAACCTGCGCCAGATGCTCACGGAGTGGATCAGCTTTCGCCAGACCACGATTGAGCGGCGCTCGCAGCACCGGCTGGACAAGGTGCTGGACCGCATCCACATCCTCGAAGGCCGGCAGCTGGTGCTGCTCAACATCGACGAAGTGATTGCCATCATCCGCCAGGCCGAGGAGCCCAAGGTCGCGCTGATAACGCGCTTCAATCTCAGCGAGCGCCAGGCCGAGGATATTCTTGACATCCGCTTGCGCCAGCTCGCGCGGCTCGAAGCCATCAAGATCGAGCAGGAGCTCAAGGGCCTGCGCGAAGAGCAGGGCAAACTGGAAGAAATCCTCGGCAGCCCGGCGGCTTTGAAGCGCCTGATGGTCAAGGAAATCGAGGCCGATGCCAAACAGTTTGCCGACGTGCGCCGCACCTTGATCCAGGCCGAGAAAAAAGCCGTGCTTGAAGTCAAGGTGCTGGATGAGCCGGTCACCGTGGTGGTCAGCGCCAAAGGCTGGGTGCGAGCGCGCAGCGGCCACGGCCATGATGCGGCCAGTTTTGCTTTCAAGTCGGGCGACGGCCTGTACAGCACCTTCGAATGCCGCACGGTGGACAGCCTGCTGGTGTTCGGCACAGCGGCCAAAGGCACGGGGCGTGTC
>JAJAYS010000108.1 GCA_026786065.1 Polaromonas sp. | reverse complement strand
GGGGTACCTCGATCAGCGACCAGCCAGCGCCGACGAGTGCGCCACCGACTGCGAGCGCCTCGTCGGGCGCGATGCCGCGCAGGATGGCGACCAAGGGCAGCGTGCGCAGCCCGCGGCCGAATTTTTCATGGGGTGTCATACGGTTATTTTGACTTGTCGGACGGGCAATTTCAGACCGGCGCCAGCGTGTCCGCAATGGCGCGCAGGCCGGCCCAGGTGGCGTTTTCGTCCAGCGTGCGGCAGGTGACGCCGAGCAAGTCCAGCGCCTGCTGATAGCGGGCAGCCAGGGCCGGCGCACCGATGACGATGACGTGGCTGCCGGCGCGAAGTTGCTGGCCGCGCAGTTCCTCGCCGATCACCAAGCCCGACAGGTAACTGGCCAGCGCCGGCGGCTCCATGCGCGTGAACAGCGCCAGCGTGCGCGTGCCGAAGGCGGTGTGCAGCAGGCCCTCGCCGCGCAGCGCGCGCGTCACGCCTTGCTTGAACGCCGCGTCGTCGTGCGGCGTGGCACCCAGCGGCAGCGTGCGCGCCAAAATCGAATGCCAGCGCAGCAGCGCATAGAACTCTCCGGTCATCCAGCTTGAGAATTGCACGATGCGGCTGCCCTTGACCGTGACCCATTTGCTGTGCGTGCCGGGCAGCACAAACAGCGCGTCCAGCAGGCCGAGTTGCGCCAGCGCGCCGAACACCTGCGTTTCCTCGCCGCGCATCACGTCGGGAATGCCATCGCTCTCAGTGTTCAGGCCGGGCACGATGGCGATGCGGCCCGGCCCCGCGTGATCGACCCAGACCAGGCGTGCCGCGATGTCGGCGAAGCCGGCCGGGCAGGGGCAGTAGGGCGCTTCGAGCCAGCCCTGCTGGCTGCCCGCCATGCCGGCGATCAGGCACAGCGTGCCAGGGGCCATCCAGTCGCCGAAGCAACTTTCGAACACGACAGGAAATTCGCCGGGGCGGATGGTCAGGATGCCGCGTTCGAATGCCCGCTCCTGCAGCACCGCGCCGTCGGGTGCGAGCTGCGCGCCGCGCAAGGACGACGTTCCCCAGTCGATGGCAAGCAGGTGGGTGGTGGGGGAGGGCATGCGGTCGATGATGGAGGTGGCTGGTCGCTACGTAATTCATAGCTGCCTGCGCCCGTATTAATTGGGCTATAAGCCAAAAAGATTGATGGTTAAGCAGGTGGCTGGTCGGTCGAAGCCGCAGCACGATCGGTGTCTATTTGAGCAGCTCCGTCAAGATCGGTCGCTTACTTTCGATGTGGAAAAGCGTGTTTGGCAGCGTGGTTCGATGCGTCCGAAAACCGCTGCGTAATCGGGTGGGTAGTCTCGGTTCCGGTCGCGCCAACGTGCAGCGTCCTGAATCTTTACATCCGCGCCAAGTTTGCGGCCGCCGGGAACATGGGCAAGCCTCGACTCGGGATGACATGCCGTGCTCCACCCGGGATTCCTGCGCGAGCGAAGCGCGGCGCCGTGGATCCTGGCTCGGTGGCCTGGATGACAGACGTGGCCGGGGTGCCAGAGCGGGCCGGGATGACAGCAAGGGCAATCGACACGAAGTTCTCGGCGTTGCCCGGCTTTGCACTGCGGGTGGTTCAATGGTTGTCACGCGGCACAAACGCGCCCCGCTTGCCGACCAGAAAATCGAGGTCCGCGCCTTCGTCGGCCTGCAGCACATGGTCGATATAGAGCTTCCAGTAGCCGGACGACAGCGGTGGTGGCGGCGCCGACCACTGGCGCATGCGCCGCGCGAGTTCTTCATCGCTGACGTGCAGGTGCAGCTTGCGCTCGGGCACGTTTAGCTCGATCAAATCGCCGTTTTGCACGATGGCCAGCGGCCCGCCCGCTGCGGCCTCGGGTGCGGTATGCAGCACCACCGTGCCGTAGGCCGTGCCGCTCATGCGGGCGTCGCTGATGCGCACCATGTCGGTAATGCCTTTGCGCAGCACCTTGGGCGGCAGTGGCATGTTGCCGACCTCGGCCATGCCGGGATAGCCCTTGGGGCCGCAGTTTTTCAGCACCATCACGCAGGTCTCGTCGATGTCGAGGTCTTCGTCGTCGATGCGGGCGTGAAAGTCCTCGATGTCCTCGAACACCACCGCCCGGCCGGTGTGCACCATCAGCGCCGGCGTGGCGGCACTCGGCTTGATGACCGCGCCGCGCGGCGACAGGTTGCCGCGCAGCACGGCAATGCCAGCTTTGTCTTTGAAGGGCGCGGCCAGCGGCATGATGACCTCTGGGTTGTAGTTCTGCGCGTCGGCGATGTTCTCGCCGAGCGTCTTGCCGTTGGCGGTGATCGCGCTGGTGTGCAGGTGCCGGGTGATCTCTTTCATCACCACCGGCAGGCCGCCGGCGTAGCAGAAGTCTTCCATCAGAAACTTCCCCGACGGCTGCAGATTCACCAGGCAGGGCAGCTCGCTGGCCAGTCGGTCGAAGTCGTCGATGTTCAACTTTACGCCAATGCGCCCGGCCATCGCAATCAAATGAATCACCGCATTGGTCGAGCCACCAATCGCAGCCAGCGTCTTGATGGCGTTTTCGAACGCTTCGCGGGTGAGAATTTTTGAGAGCACCAGGTCTTCGTGCACCATCCCGACGGCGCGTCGGCCGGCCATGCGGGCCAGCACATTGCGCCGGCCATCGACCGCCGGATACGCGGCGTTGCCCGGCAGGCCAATGCCCAATGCTTCAACCATGCAGGCCATCGTCGAGGCCGTGCCCATCGTCATGCAGTGGCCGTGGCTGCGGTGCATGCAGCTTTCGGCCTCAAAAAAATCGGCGAGCTTGAGTGTGCCGGCGCGCACCTGCTCGCTCATGCTCCAGACGCCGGTGCCCGAGCCCAGTTCCTGGCCGCGCCATTTGCCGCTGAGCATCGGCCCGCCGCTGACGCCGATCGTCGGCAGATCGACACTGGCTGCGCCCATCACCAGCGACGGCGTGGTCTTGTCGCAGCCCATCAGCAGCACCACGCCATCGATCGGGTTGCCGCGAATGCTTTCTTCGACGTCCATGCTGGCCAGGTTGCGATACAGCATGGCCGTGGGCCGCAACAGCGTTTCGCCCAGCGACATCACCGGAAACTCCAGCGGAAAGCCGCCGGCTTCATAAACGCC
>JAJAYS010000107.1 GCA_026786065.1 Polaromonas sp. | reverse complement strand
GTGTGGGGTCGGGTGTCGAATGCATGCTGATTCCTTTAAAAATTTATGCAGAATTGGGCTGCAGCCCAGTAAATACGGGCGTTAACAGCTATTTAAATAATAGCGACTGCCACTCCTCAGGGCCTGTTCAGTCGCTGATTTCGAACTGCGCCTCGCCCAGATGCCGGTCCGGCCCGAGCGCGGCGGTCAGCGCGGCGGCTTCGGCCTGCTGCCACTGCGTAAAGATCTGCTGCTGCTCGGGGCTCAGCATGTCCTCGGCCGGCGACTCGCCGTAGATGGCCACGAGCCTTTGGTAAGCCGCACGCACCGGCAGCACCAGTGCGGCGTCGCCCAGCGCGTCGTCCAGCGCGCGCCGAAAGCGCTGCTCGGCGGCCCGTACCTGCTCGGGCGAAGCCCCGTCGTCGCTGAACATGCGCAGCGCGTAGCTCATGGGCTCAAGGCGCTTTCAATGGCAGCGCGACTACGGAGTTGTTTGCCGGGGCCGCACTCAAACCGGCTTCGACCCGGGCAATGCGCCTGTCGATACGGGCCAGCTCATCGGCCTGCCCGCCCTGCCCGGCCAGCTTGCGCTGCACGCCCAGCCAGGCCAGCAGCGGCCGGCGCCAGCCTTGGGCCGATGCCGCCTCAACAGCCTGCTCGACAACCGCCGGGCTGGCCCGGCCGGACTTCAGCCGCACCCCGGCCGCAACCAGCTGCGACAGCGCGTCGCCGGAGGCTGGAAGCGCCGAGCCGCCCGCCGCCACCGCGCGCTGCGCTTCGGGCAATAACGCGGCCTTTGCGGGGCTCAGCTGGCCGCGCAGATGGTCGGCATAGGCCTGCTGGCCCGGCGTGGCGTCGATGCGCAGCGCCTCAAAACCGGCGCAGGGCTCAAACACCAGGCTGGCGACGCGGGTCGCGCACTGCGCCAGTTCGGCATTGGCCAGGCCCTCGGCGCGGCCGCTGCGGCCAAGCAGGCTGCGGGCGCGCACCATCTCAAACGTTTCGACGCGGGTGTTGCCTTCGAGGTAGGCCAACGCGGCGCGCTCCACGGCGGCTTTGGCTTCAAACGGCCAGTCCGGCTGTTGGGGGCCGCTGGCGCAGGCGGCTAGCAGTAACGTAGCGCTTAGGGCCGTTGCGCATCGCAGACCCTCACCCCTGCCCTCTCCCGCCAGCGGGAGAGGGAGCAATGCGGGGACGGACTTGCGGATCACAGGCAAAGCGAATCGATTGCTCATGGCAGTTTGATCTCCGCGCCCTGTGGGTCTTTGGCAAACGGCCATTTGCGGGCGATGTCGCTGATCAGCCCATCGACCTTGCGCAGGCTGGCCTCGACCTCGCTGCGCAGTGCGCCAAGGTCGGCGCTGGCGTCCTTGACGTTGGCGGTAATGTCTTTGGCATTGGCGCTGATGGCCTGCGCGTCTTGCAGCACTCCATCGACCCGCTTCAGGCTGGCACGCGCCTCGCCAAGCATCGTGTTGAGCTGCACTACGGTGGCCCGCGCCTCGGGCAGCACGCCCTTGTTGCCGAACACCTGGGTGGCGGTTTGCGCGGCCAGCCCATCGATGCGCAACGTCAGCGCGTCGAGCCGCGCCAGCAGCGTGTTGGTGCGCTCCAGTGCCACGACGAGCTTTTTCGCTTCGACTTCGCTTCCCAGCAAAACCGTCAGCGCACCACCGGGGCCGTTCAGGCGCTCGGTCAGCGTCTGCACGTTGCCCAGCGTGCCGCCCAGCGCGCCGCCACCGCTGGTCAGGCTGCCGAGGTTGTCGAGGAGTTCTTTGGCCGACGCGATGACTTTGGGGATCTCGCCCGCCGCGTCACCGATCAGCACCGTGCGCTCGGCGTTATCGGGCAACAGCGGGTCATTCAGCAAGCCGGTATAGGCGCGGATGTTGGTGCCGCCGACAATGCCGCGCACGAGAGTGAACACGCTCGAGGTGCGCAGCCAGTGCGCGTCCTTGCTGGCCACGTCGATCAGGATGCGCGCCTTGCCGTCAGCGGCCAGCTCGATGCGGCTGACCCGGCCGATCGGAAAACCGGAGAAGGTGAGGTCTTTGCCGACCACGATGCCTTCGGAGTCGTCGGCGATCAGTACCAGCCGCTGCGTGGCGTCGAACACCCCTCGCGCATAGAGCACGTAGAGCGCCGAGCCGGCCAGCAGCAGCAGCATGAACGCAATCAAGAGGCGCGCCTTGAATTCAAGGTTGCGCACGCCGGGGTCATTCAATTGCGGCAGCGGCGGCGGTAGTGGGTCGGCGTTGTCGGCAGCGTTCATGAACTCTCAATAATAGTTGCCGACCAGCGAAACGACTTCGATCAGCAGCAGCACGGTGAACATGCGCACTAGCCCGCGAATCTCGGGGCTGGAACGCAGGTTCACGCTGCCGCCCATGCCGTACAGCGCGGAAGCCATCGGTATCAAGGAAACCGCCAGGCAAAAGAAAAACGTCTTCAATACAAAAATAAGCGACACCGCCGGGCTGAATACCTGGCCGAACAGCCGGGTGTAGCCGGGCACCCCCGCCAGGTTGAAGCCATACACCGCCAGGTAAGCGACGACCAGGGCCACGACGCAGCTCAATGCCGCCAGCGTCAGCCCTGAAAAAATGCCAGCCAGCACGCGGGGCAGCACCTCGGCCGGCACCGGGTCGATGCCGCTCTGCCGCAGCGCGTCAAGCCGGCCGCTGGTTTGCAGCGCCGACAGCTCGGCCCCATCGGGAATGGTGCAGCGCAGGGCGACGAACAGCGCCGCCGTCAAAGGAATCAGCTCGATCACCAGCACCCGAATGACCAGCTGCAGCGCGAACTGCGACAGCCCGTAGCTGAGCGCGGTGACCAGCACGATGCGCGTGATGACAACGGTGACCAGCGCCGCCAGCACGGTGAACCCGAGCAGCACCGGCGCGGTGGTCAGGTAGATGTGCCGGGCGAGCACACCCCGGCTGCGGGCAGCGTAGCTCGATGGCGACAGCGCCAACACCAGAATCATCGCGCCGAGCTGCACCAGCTGCCACCACTCGACCAGCCAGTAGCGCGCGTCGCGGCCAGTCTGGCTGAGCTGGCGCTGCCAGAGGTCGGACGGGATCATGCGCGAAATGATAACGAAGGGCTTTTGACGGACTTTTGACCGGCTTGTGAAGGGCTTGTGTGCAGCCGCTGCGCGGTCCGAGGTAGCGCCAGGGACGCTCTGCATCACCCCTATGCGCCTGCAATCGGCCAGCCTCATGCGCTCTGCTGCCTGGCTGTTTTTCAGCCTGTTCCGGCCACAGGACGCTGACACGGCTTATGCAGAGTATCCGCAGGAGGCTTCGCAAAGCAGGGGCGCGAGCCGCAATTCGGGCCTCAGCCGGCCCGCAGCCAGACTGCTTAAGCCAGCGGCCCGTCCTGCAGCGGCAGCGAACCATTGGAAATGCCGTGGCTCAGGCCCAGCACTTCCGCAAGCCGCGCAATCGCTGCCCGGTCGCCGTGCCACAGCGCCTGCACATAGGCGCGGTAGTCGGGATGCCAGTCGTCGGCCCCGGCCAGCGCAGACGCATCACCGGCGACGCGGTTCAGGCTTTCAACATGCGCGGCGACTTCGGCTGTCAGCGTGCAGACGGTATTCAGGATTTTGTCCAGGTCCGGGTCGTCAGCCTTCAGGCCGGTCACGCCGAACAGATCGAACAGCGTCGCCGTGTCGGCGGTAGCCTGCGGGTCGAGAAACGCGTCGCCGGTCTCGGGATCGACCATCGGCTCGGTCGGAAAAGCCGCCTGGTCTGCAGCGCGGAGCAGGGTTTCGCGAAAAAGAGTGGTGGCGTTCATTGCTTGAAACGGTGGATTGGAAAGAGGCGTTCGGTTTGATGCAAAACGGCTATTTTCACCGCCCTCGCGGCCGGGGGTTTCCGGTTCGGCCCGCCGCGCGTCCGCCCCGACGATCACTCGGCCAATTCAAGCGAGGTCAACCCGGCACCAGCCGGATCAGCTTGCCGTCGCCGCTGTCGGTCAGCACATAAAGCAGGCCGTCGGGGCCCTGGCGCACATCACGGATGCGGCCCGCGCCTTCGATCAGTTTGTGCTCGCGCACCACCTTGCCCTTAAAAGGCTCGGCCAGCTCCAGCCGGGCCAGATAGCCGAACTTCAGCGAGCCGACGAACAGGTTGCCGCGCCAGGCCGCGCCGTAGCGCTCGCTGTTCAAAAACGCCATGCCCGACGGCGCAATCGACGGCACCCAGTAATGCAGCGGCGGCTCCAGGCCGGCCTGCGCCCGCAAGCCACCGTTGATGGCGCCACCGCCGTAGTTTTCGCCGTAGCCGATCACCGGCCAGCCGTAGTTGCGGCCGGCCTGCGCCAGGTTGATCTCGTCGCCGCCTTGCGGCCCGTGCTCATGCGTCCAGTAGGTTCCATCGGGGGCCAGCGCCGCGCCCTGCACGTTGCGGTGGCCGTAACTCCATATTTCGGGCCGCGCCCCGGCGCGTCCGACGAAGGGGTTGTCTTTGGGCACCGTCCCGTCCTTGTTGATGCGCACGATCTTGCCGATGTGGTTGTCAAGTTTTTGCGCATCGTCCCGACGCGAGAATCGGTCGCCCAACGTCAGCAGCAGCGTACCGTCGGGCTTGCCGCCGGCCTGTGCTTCGGTGATGCGGCCGCCGAAATGGGCCGAGCTTCTGACCTTCGGTTTCTGACTGAAGATCACCTTCACGTTCTCCAGCCGCGTGTCGTCGGCGCTCAGCGTGGCCCGGGCCAGCGCGCTGCTGTTGGAAAACGTGCCGGGCTCGGAAAAGCAAAAATACACCGTGCGGTTGCGTGAAAAATCGCTGTCCGGCACCACATCGAGCAAACCGCCCTGCCCGCCATCGTCCACCTCGGGCAGGCCGGCCAGCGGCTTGCCGGCCTGGCCGTCAGCCTGCACAATGCGCATCGTTCCCGGGCGTTCAGTAACCAGAAAACGCCCCCCAGGCAAAAACGCCAGCGCCCACGGGTTGGCCAGGCCGCTCGCCAGCGTCTGGGCGCGCACACTCTGCGCCGCTGCCGCTGCAGGCAGCACCGCTGTCGCTATCAAAATTAGAGCTGCTTGCGCCCGTAATACATGGGCTATAAGGTGTTTTTGTTTCATATTTCCAATGGGCTAGGGGCTGCAGGCGCAAGCAGCCTGGTTGGGTTCACGGAGCGCTTCACGGCACCCATTCCAAAAGCTTAAGGCAAGGCCTGCGGGCCTGCTACCGCGCCCGGCGATGCCCCCGCAAGACCGCCGTGCCGCGTTGCCCGCACCGGCCGGGAGCCGCCCAAACGCCCACCGCCGGCGCGCAGCGAGCGACGTTTAATCCTTGCAAATCAAGCATTTACCGGAGACTTGAAAAATCCGCCTGAGCTTGACGTGGCGCTGCGGACTCACGTATCCTGCGGCCCATGCCCCACCCGCTGCGCCTTTTTGCCCTGCTGTTTGCAGCTAGCCTGCTGGCGAGCGGCCCAGCGCGGGCCGACGACCTGGACCGGCTGATGGCTGAGGCCAGTCTGAAAAGCCAGATCGAACAAGTCGGCCAGACCGTACGCAGCAAAACCTCCGAGCTGGTAGTCAGCGCGATGGGCTTTTTGGGCGTGCCCTACCGGCGCGGCGGCGACGACGCCGAGGGCGGTTTCGACTGCAGCGGCTTCGTCAAGGCGATGTACGCGCAAAGCGTCGGGCTACTGTTGCCGCGCCGCGCCGAGCAGCAGGCGGCAGCCACACAGCGCATAGACAAGACCGAGCTGCAGCCGGGCGACCTGGTTTTCTTCAACACGCTCAGGCGCACCTTCAGCCACGTCGGCATCTACGTCGGTGAAGGCCGATTCATTCATTCGCCGAAACCCGGCGCCCAGGTGCGGGTCGAAAACATGGGCGTCAACTACTGGGCCAGCCGGTTCGACGGGGCGAGGCGGGTGTCGGCGGCCTCAGCCTTGAGCCCGCCGCTGGTGCCCGCTTTTTTGGCCCACAGTGCCGGGAGGCCCGTGCCGCAGGCCGTGGGCAGCCTGCCGCCAGTGTTAATCAACGCTCCGCCGAGCGCGGGCCAATCGCACTCCCCGGATCTTTATTCAAGATGACCGGCCGCCTGGCCGGTGGCCGTTTCCGGGGGCTCTAGCCACCATCCTGACGGGACGTGACAGGCAGGCGGCACTCTGGCCGGTGAGGGCCGGAAAGTCCGGGCCTGCCGGCGCGGGGCAGGCAAGGCAGCTTTGTGCGACGCTCGCCCCGGCGTGCGTGCC
>JAJAYS010000106.1 GCA_026786065.1 Polaromonas sp. | reverse complement strand
GCGTTCAGCCAATTGCAAGTACGGCCGCAGACTGTCGGCGTCGCCCGATACGAAAGGCTGACGCTCATGCCGAAACTCGCGTAGGTACAGCACTGACGGGCGCGGGTCGAGCACCGACACCGCGGTGGCGCTGACTGCCAAGCGTTGGCGACGCACCCGAAAACCGGCCACCGTCAGCGCGGCGATCAGCGCCAGCAGCGGGGCGACCATCGCGCGCAGGTCACTGCCGTGCACGACACCGCCGAACTGGGACGGCAAGGCCAGTACCGCCACCAAAGCCAGCGCAACCAACAGGGCTGCGGCGAAGAATGCAGCCGCCAGGCCGCGCCCGCCGCGACGCGGTCCACCCTGCCGGCGGCGTGCCGGAAGCAGCCAGGGCGTTGCCGCAAACGCCAATGGCCCGATGGACGCGAATCCCAGCACGAAGGCGATGAAGCCAGTGCCCGGGTCCGCGAAAGCGCTCGAGATCTGCCAGGCGAGCAAAGTGCCGACAACCAAGCACGATAGAAGAACGGCTGCCGAAATCGCACCACCCCAGCCTTTGGAACGTAATCGTTCCTTTCCGAGCATGTCTGCTGCGATCGTGATCAGAACGACTGCCATTGCGGCGCCGATGCAGGCGAAAATGACGAACAAGTCCCACCAGGTTGCTGACATGAGAATTGGCCGATGTGAAGTGAACCGGCAAATCACCCCAGGCGCGCGAAAGCGCTGGTGGTCTGCGGGCCAACACGAATAGAGCTGCAGATCGGTTACCAGGAGCCAGCGCGCCGCCAACCTCAGCGACACACCGTGAAGAAGCGCCTTGCACAGCAACCTCATCCAGTCGGTTGGCGGCGCCAGCATCAAACCTTTTGGCCAGGGCATCAAACGCGGTACCAGACGAGCATCACTGAGACCCCCAGGCACATCGCCGCGTTGCAGGCGCTGACGATCGCGACGCGGCCCAGGCGCTGGCCGTCCTGCTCGTACAGCCATGCGGCTGTCGTCAGGTTGGCCCCAAACCAAGTAAGCCAAGTCCATAGCGAATGCTGATTCGAGTCGCCGCTTTGCTGTATTGCCCACACCGTCGGTAGGTAGGCGGCGAAGCGAAGGGTATTGAACAAGACAAAGGACCATGTCAGCAAACGCAGGTACGGGCCAGAGCGGGTTCCGGTCCCCATCCCGAGGGGTCGGGCTTCGCAGATAAAGTCGCGTAGCGTATTCACTTCTTCCCCGACGCAAGCTGTTGCTCCGCAGCGCCGCCAGCGGCAAGTAATTTGGGCCCGTCGCAAGACGCTGTGCCGCGCGACCGGGCCTGCAGCAAACGCATGACGTTGATCGGCAGCAGGGCCGCATGCAGTACAAGCACCGGCCACAGGCCGGCGCTGGCACCGTAGGCGATGAAGGCCGCGTTGGCTGCCAGAGCGCACACCCGCAGCGCAACGGGCTGAACGCACGAGAAAGTGGCCACGGTCAGCCCTGCCGCAATCCAGCCCAGAGCGTCGCTCATCTCGCCAGACCCGGTGTGCCGGCTTCCGAACGATCGGCCTTCATGCGCTGCTGTCCTTGCGGCAGACGACCACGCTGGCATGCCTGGGAAACAGTGGGCGCAAATTTCATCAGCATCTCCGTACAGTTGACTTGAAGCTCACGCGCCTATACGGGCGCCGGTCTCGTTGCCGCAGACCGTGCGCACCACGTTGTCGCCGGTGTCGAGCGAAGCGCTGGAGACGGTGCCGGCAAGCGTCCTGCCGTCGGCGGCCAGCGTGATGGTCCGGGTCAGTCGCTGCTGGCCGGCCGGCGTGCCGTCGGGCTGATAGCGCCAGAAGCGCAACTCGGCCAGATACGTGCCCGCCGGCGTCTTGGTCCAGGTCCCGATGGCTGTGCCCTTGGTGGTTGAGGGCTGGTTGTTGTCGGCCGTGGCCGTGCCGCCGCTGGCAAAGATGGTCGTGCCGCGAAAGCCGCCCAGTGGCGCGCCGCTGCTGCAGTCCTGCAAGGCCACGCTGGATTGCCAGAAGCCTTCGATCGGGTCTGCGGGGGCGGACGTCTGTGCCTGGGCATCGTCGCTGCCGCCGCAGGCCTGCATCAACAGCGCCATCGTCAGGCTGGACAGCGCAAACAGCGCAGCGGTTTTGGGGGTGAAGTGGGTCATGAAAGCTCCTGTGGAAGATGTCGGCGATAGCGGTCTTGCTGTCGTGACCTCACTCTGCGGCGTGGCCCGGCGCCTTGTCTTGAAGAAGCTTGAGCAAACCTTGAATCGTTCTGAAAGTGATTCATGTGTCATGGCCCGGTCCACGGTTTTGTCAACAGTTCGAAGCTGCGGCTCAGCTGCCTGGCGTGCGGCTGCTGAATACGGGCGTTGCAGACCGCGCCGGCTTGGCGAGGTCACGCACAGGCAAAGGCTTTGCGCCCAGAAGCACCCACAGGCCCGATGCGGCGATCAAGCAGGCACCTGCCCATGCCAGCGGGCCAGGCAGTTCGCCCCACACGAAGTAGCCCAAAAGCAGGGCGAAGGGCAGGCTCAGGTAACGAAACGGCGCCACCGTCGACAGCGTGCTGCGCCGCAGGCTGGCAACGGCACACAGCACGCCGCCCACCAGGAAGCCCGCGCCCAGCGCCAGCCAGACCAGATGCGACCACGCGATCGGCTGCCAGCCTTCAACGAGCGACCAGGCACCGGCCAACAAGGTGATGGCGATGGCGGAGGACAGCGCAACGACAACCGACGGCACGTCAGGCGGAATGCGCCGGGTCAGCAGGTCGCGCACGGCGTGCAGGCCCGTTCCCACAATGCACAGCAGGGTGGCCGCATTGAAGTCGTCGGCGCGGGGCTGCACCACCATTAGCACGCCAACAAATCCGGCCATGATGGCCAGCCAGCGCTGCGCCGGAACGCGTTCTCCAAGAAAGACGACAGCCAGGGCGGACAGCATCAGCGGCGCAGACAGGTCGATGGCGGTGGCATTGGCCAGTGGTAGCCAGGCCAGTGAGGCAAGAAAAAGCGTCGAGCCGACGCCTTCGACGGTGGCTCGCGAAAGTACCAACAAACGCACCGGCGCGCGGCAAATCGTGTGCAGTTGCCGCGTCCGCTGAAAGGCCAGCGAAACCGCGAGGAGGATCAGTACCGCGATACACCCACGGATGAACAGCATCTCGCCTGTAGGCAACCATTGCCCGATGTGCTTGACCAGCGCGTTGCTGACGACGAAGCAGGCTGCCGCAGTGCCCATCAGCAGGATGGCGGTCAGTCGTGACGGTTGATGCATGGGTTGCTCCGGTCGGGGTTGCCCGTTGTGGCGGCTCGCTAATTCATACGAGATGAGGCGCTGTATCCGGACGCCCATGCCGAATCTGTTGATGTAACTGCGCGTGGAAAGCGCAAACAGAGTCGCGGAGTTCAGAGTAGATTGGGTCATCAAAGCGCCTGGTCAGGACGCTGGTGCCAGCGGCTTGCAGTCATGCTTGCACTCTCTTATGCGCCCCGGCGTCGTGTCTTGAAGAAGCCTGAGCGGAACCTGAATCTTTCTGAAAGCAGTGGATGCGCCAGTACCAGATCGTCGATTTCGTTCTGCAGATCGATTCACGCCGCCTGCTGGGCCCGGACGGCGCGGTCGTTGAGCTGACGCCCCGCTTGTTCGATGCCTTGCTGTTCATGGTCGAAAACACCGGGCAGCTGCTCGACAAGGACCGCCTTCTCGCGGCTTTGTGGCCCGGCCTGGTGGTGGAAGAAAACAGCCTCAGCCAGTGCATTTCGGGTCTGCGCAAAGCCTTGGGCGATGACCCGCAGAACCCGCGCTTCATCCAGACGGTG
>JAJAYS010000105.1 GCA_026786065.1 Polaromonas sp. | reverse complement strand
CCGCTTGACCTTTTGCGCCAGCTTGCGCTCGACGCTGGCAAACACCTCCCGCAGTTGCTCCCGCGTGGTGGGCTTGATTGAATAGCCGATGGCGCCCATCTGCATCGCCGGCTCGCTCAGGTCTTCGGCCGAGATTACGTGTACCGGCAGATGGCGGGTGCGCGGCCGTTCCTTCAGTTGCTGCAACAGTGCCAAGCCGGATGCATCGGGTAGCCGAATGTCCAGCAAGATGGCATCGGGCGCCATGCTCTCTGCCAGTACCAACGCCTCGTCGGCCTGGCTTGCGACCAGGCAGTGATAACCCAGCTCATGGGCCAGTTCGAACAGGATGCGGGCGAATTCGGCGTCGTCTTCGACCACCAGCACGCGGCGCTGCTGCGGCGCCAGCACGCCGCTGCGGTCGTCTGGAAAGGCGGCATGCGGGGCCAGCGGCTGGGTGCGCGGCGCTGGTTCGCGCGGTAGCACCGGCGCGTCCCGGAGTGCCCTCAGCGGAGCAGGCGGCGGGTCCGGCAAGCGGGGCGACGAGGTGTTTGGTGGCGCCGTGTGTTTCAGGGCTGCGCGCGGGGAGATTTCGTACTGCAGCGGCAGCTCCATCCTGAAGGTGCTGCCTTTCCCGGGCGTGCTGAAGATTTCGATGGCACCGCCCAGCAGCCCGGCGAGATTGCGCGAAATAGACAGCCCCAGACCGGTGCCGCCGTAGCGCCGGCTGGTCGTGCCGTCGGCCTGCCGGAAGGCTTCGAAGATCACCTGGTGCTGTTCTGGGGCAATGCCGATGCCGGAATCCTGTACCTTGAAGGCAATGCCCGAGCCGCCGCTTCTTTCAATATGCAGTGCCACCCGGCCCAGCTCGGTAAATTTGAAGGCGTTGGACAGCAGGTTTTTCAGAATCTGCTCGACCCGCTGGCGGTCGGTGAAGAACGTGGCTGGGAGGTCGGGTGCCAGCGTCACGTCAAAGCCGAGCTTCTTGGTGCCGGCCAGTGGCTCGAAAGTGCGCCTGAGCGCATCGGCCAGCGAGGCAACTCTGGTGATCTCGGGGCGTATTTCGAGCTTGCCGGCTTCGACCTTGGAGATGTCCAGGATGTCGTTGATGAGGCCCAGCAGATCGTTGCCGGCCGAATAGATTGACTCGGCAAACTTGACCTGCTCGGCGTTCAGGTTGGCATCGGGGTTGTCGGACAGCAGCTTGGCCAGGATCAGCGAGCTGTTCAGCGGCGTGCGCAACTCGTGCGACATGTTCGCCAGAAACTCCGACTTGTAGCGGCTGGCACTCTGCAGCTCGTCGGCCCGCAGTTGCAGCTCAAGCTGCGCGGCCTTGAGCGCGTCGTTGCGTTCGTCAAGGGCATCGCGCTGCTGGGAAAGATGCTCGTTGGTCTGCTCCAGCTCGGCTTGCTGGGTTTCCAGGTGACCCTGGGACTCTTTCAGCGCACGCGTCTGTTCTTCGAGCTCCTCGTTGGCAGTGCGCAGCTCCTCCTGTTGCACCTGCAGCTCTTCGTTGAGTTGTTGGGATTCACTGACGAGCAGTTGCTGGCGCTCGCGGTAGCGCGCCGCCTCCATCGCGGCACCGAGGGCGTCGCTGGCGAGCTGCAGCAACTCCGAATCGCGCGGCGCAATCGGGCGCAGAAAGCCGAGTTCGATGACCCCGCTGACCGAGTCCTCGTTGTACACCGGTGAAACCAGCAGGCTGCGCGGCGCGGCATGACCGAGGCCGGAGGTAACGCGGATGTAGCCCTCGGGGAGGTCGTCGAGCTGGAACTGGCGCCGGCCCGCCGCCGCTTCGGCGACCAGGCTGTCGCCGGAGCCGAAGGCCTGCTGCGCCCCGCTGTGCGCCGCGCTCAAGCCCCAGGAGGCGGTGCGTCGCAGCGTGCCATCGCCCTGCCGCACATAGAACGCACCGACCACGCTGCCGAGGTAGCTGGCGAAAAATTCGAGGGCATTGCGGCCCAGCGCTTCCATCTGAAGTTTGCCCACGACACTTTCTGCGAGCCGCCGCTGGCCGTCGCGTAGCCAGACCAGCTCATTCGCTTTGTGCTCGCGCACACGGGCTTCTTCGAGCGCGAGGTCGTAGGCGGACGCGATCCGCTTGAGTTCACCGCGCCCAAAAGCGGCTAAAAGGAGGCTCACCCCCAGCGTGAAGATCAAAAAAACAGCTGAGGCAATTGGTACCGCAGTTGACGCGGTGCTGCTGCGTTCGCGGCTCAGTCGGCTCTCTTCGGCAAGAAATTGCCGCAAGTCTTGGCGGATCTGCATGCGCACCGGGCGTGCGCGGCTGCTGTTCACCAGGGTTTCGACGTTTTCTCCGCGCTGACGTCCGGCGATCAGCTCGTTGGCCAGGCCAATCCACTGCTTTTGCAGCACGCTGATGGTGCGCATCCGGTCGCTTTGCGCCGGGTTGTCGGCAGTGAGCTGCACCACAGCCTCTATCTCTGCGGCGATGCGCGCAGAGCCGGTGTGAAAGTTTTCCAGAAAGCGCTCGGCGCCGGAATTTAAAAAGCCGCGCATGCTCGACTCCATGTCGGCGCTCAGCTCGGCCACGTCGCGGGTTTCGGAGATTACCTGGGTGCTGTGTTCGACCCAGCGCAGCGTCGAGAGCAGGTAGTAGAGCAGGCCGACGAACAGCAGCGCGCTGATCGCGCCAAGGCTCAGTGGCAGCCAGACGTTGCGTGTCAGCATCCGGCGAAAGTTGAGCGGGTCCAGTAGGT
>JAJAYS010000104.1 GCA_026786065.1 Polaromonas sp. | reverse complement strand
TCACGGAAGTGCGCGCCTGGGTCGAAAAGCTGGCACTGCAAGGGCGCGAGGCCAGCATTGCCCGCGACCTGATCCCCGAGATCAAGAGCCGGCTCGAATTTCTCGAAGACGTGGGTCTGGGCTACCTCACGCTGGACCGTGGCGCACCCACGCTCTCCGGCGGCGAGGCGCAGCGCATCCGGCTGGCTGCGCAACTCGGCTCCAACCTGCAAGGCGTTTGCTATGTGCTGGACGAGCCGACGATCGGCCTGCATCCACGCGACAACCAGATCTTGCTGGACGCGCTCGGCAAGCTCAGTGAGCGCGGCAACACGCTGGTCGTGGTCGAGCACGACGAAGACACGATTCGCCGCGCCGACAACATCATCGACATCGGCCCGGGTGCCGGCAAGCGCGGCGGGCGACTGGTGGCAGAGGGGACGGCGGCGCAGTTGTCGGCGGTGCCCGAGTCGCTGACCGGGCGCTATCTTGCCAACCCGCTGATCCATCCGCTGCATGCTCGCCGCGAGACGCGGCTGCCCCTCACCCCTTTCGACCAGGCTCAGGACAGGCCTACCCTCTCCCCGGAGGGGCGAGGGGGCCGGACGGGTGCGTCGTCGTCTTCTTCACTCTCTCTCCTGCTTGCGGGAAAGGGCGGGGGTGAGGGCCCTGCCCCACCAGCCATCAGCAAACAAAAACAGGCCAAGCTGAAAGCCGCCGCCCTGAAGGCCGCAGCCGCCAGCGCCAGCACGCTGCACAACGCTACTCCGCTGGCAGCCGGGCCCTTCACGTCCTGGCTTCAGGTCAACAAGGCGGACCTGCACAACCTCAAAGACGTGACAGTCGCCGTGCCGCTGTACCGGCTGGTGGCGGTCACCGGTGTTTCGGGCTCCGGCAAATCCACGCTGGCGCGCGACGTGCTGCTGACCAATGTCCACGCAGCGGTCATGCAGCGCTCGACCAAAGCCGGGCGCGACGCCGACGACGCAGGCCGACATCCGGCGTGGGCGGGCTGCGAAAGCATTAACGGCTACCGCGTGGTGGACCGCGTGCTTGAGGTCGATCAGACGCCTATCGGCAAAACGCCGCGCTCCTGCCCGGCCACCTACATTGGCTTCTGGGACACCATCCGCAAATTGTTCGCCGACACGCTGGAGGCACGGGCACGCGGCTATGCGGCGGGCCGCTTCAGCTTCAACACCGGCGAAGGCCGCTGCCCGACCTGCGAAGGTGCGGGCGTGCGCACCATCGGCATGAGCTTTTTGCCCGATGTAAAGGTGCTGTGCGAAACCTGCCACGGCGCCCGCTTCAACCCAGAAACGCAGGCGGTGACCTGGCGCGGCAAAAACATCGGCGAGGTGCTGAAGATGGAGGTCGATGAAGCGGTTGAATTTTTTGCCGCGATGACCGCCATCTCGCACCCGCTGCAACTGCTGAAAGACGTCGGCCTTGGCTACCTGACGCTGGGCCAGCCGTCGCCGACGCTGTCGGGCGGCGAGGCGCAGCGCATCAAGCTGGTGACCGAGCTAAGCAAGGTGCGTGACGACATCACCCGGCGCGGACAAAAGGCACCGCACACGCTGTATGTGCTCGACGAGCCGACAGTCGGCCTGCACATGGCCGATGTCGAAAAACTGATTCATGTGCTGCAGCGCCTGGTCAGCGGCGGCCACAGCGTGGTGGTGATCGAGCACGACCTGGACGTGATCGCCGAGGCCGACTGGGTCATCGACCTCGGCCCGGACGGCGGCAACGGGGGCGGGCAGGTGGTGGCGTCGGCGCCGCCGGAGCAGGTTGTCCGGCTGGGCACGCACACCGGAAAGGCGCTGCAGGCCGTGCTGGCCAGGGCCTGAGCGGCCTGCCAAACCCGCAGTCGCTACGATTTTTATAGCTACTTACGCCCGTATTCATTGGGCCAGATGTCAATTTTGCCTTATTAAATACAGATCGGCGGGGTCAACCCGAATTGAAACGGCAGGGCTGAAGAGGTCCACTGCACGCTACACCTTCAGGAGATTTTTCATGCAACGACGCTCACTCATCCAGCTTGCGGCCGCCTGCGCTGCCATGCCTGTACTGCCCGGTCTGGCGCAGTCCAATGCCACGTCCTTTCCGGCCCGGTCGATCAAGCTGGTCATCGCCTTCCCGGCTGGCGGCCCGACCGACATCACGATGCGCCAACTAGCCGACAACGCGTCGAAAATTCTCGGTCAGCCGGTGGTGGTTGAAAACAAGCCCGGCGCTGGCGGTACGCTGCCGGCGCAGCAGCTGCAGGGCGCCGCGGCCGACGGCTACACCATCGCGCAGATCCCGCTTGGCGTGTTCCGGCTGCCCTACACCACCAAAATCAACTGGGATCCGGTCAAGGACATCGCCTATGTGCTGAACGTCACCGGCTATGCGTTCGGCGTCGTCGTGCCCAGCGATTCAGCGCTGAAAACCTGGAGTGATTTCGTCGCCTATGCCAAGGCCAATCCGGGCAAGCTCAGCTACGGCTCGACAGGCAACCTCACCAGCCCACACCTGACGATGGAGCTGATCGCGCAGAAGCTGGGGCTGCAGTTGCTGCATGTGCCCTACAAAGGCAGCGCCGATTTGATGCAGTCGATCCTGGGCGGGAACCTGATGGCCGCCGCCGATTCGACCGGCTTCGCGGCGCAGGTCGAAGCCGGCAAGCTGCGGGTGCTCAACACTTGGGGCGATCAGCGGCTGGCGCGCTTTCCCGACGCGCCTACGCTGAAAGAACTTGGCCTGGACATGGTGCAGGCCTCGCCCTTCGGCCTAGGCGCGCCGCGCGACACGCCGCCGACCGTCGTCAAGCGGCTGCACGACGCCTTCAAGCAAGCGATGGACGAGCCCAGCTACGCCCAGTCGCTTGGCAAGTACGACATGCTGCCGATGTACATGAGCAGCGCCGACTACACCAGATTTGCCCAAGAGACTTTTTTGCGCGAGAAGACGCTGATCGAAAAACTGGGGCTGGCCAAGGGGCCGTGAGCCGTTGGCTCTGCGTACAAAACCGGAAGAATCGCACAGCTTGAGCCATTTTTTTGTTGCGCTGTTGTTTCCATGAGTACGGTGCGAGACGCTTCCCTGGCTGTTCGTGGATACTTTCTGTAACCAAATAATGGTTTTTTACAACGACAGCACGGAGGCGAGTTTTATGACTCAGCACCAGACTTGGCTCGTTTCGGTTTTTCTGGCAAGCGCGCTTTGCGCGGGCGCCCGGGCAAACACCGGTGCGGCCATCGCCGCAATGCCCGAGATTCCGTTGCATACATGGGTGATTCCTTCGCCGCATTCGCCTGAAAGCTATTTCACCAACCTCAAGAACGGCGGCTCGTACGAGTCACCTTTTGTTGCACGTTTTGGTCTGTCAATGCGCGGCCTTGTTCCAGCCGGCCAGGTCGCTGGCCGGGCCGGCCATCACCACCTGCTCATCAACCAGCCGCTGCCGCTTGATTTTGCCAAGCCGCTGCCCTTTACAGACCGCTATCTGCATTTTGGTAAAGGGCAGATGGAAGCCGTAGTCAACTTGCCGCCAGGCACGTACGACATGCGCATGCTGTTGGCTGACCAGGCGCACATCCCGTACTTTATATTTAGCAAGCCGATGAACATCACGGTCACCAAGCAGAACAAGGACGTGAGCCCCGAAAGCTTGAAAGGAGAGCGCCGGGTAGAAATTCTCAGCCCGACCGATCGGGAAACCATTCGCCCGCCGTTCCGGTTGCAGATGCATGCCAGCGGCTACGGTATTTCGCACGCTGCGGTGCAGGTCCCCGAGACCGGTCATTTCAGATTGACGCTGGAGAGACCGGGGCGCAAGCCGGAAGTGCTGACGCTGAACGCCGGCCAGACCGAGGTGTGGCTCAATCCGCCCGTCGGCGACTACACAGCGCAACTTGAACTGGTCAGCAACACGCCGGCCGGCAGCGTCATGACCAAGGGCAAACCGGTTGCCTTTGCGGTAACAATGAACTGAACCTGCGGTAGCCCACCGAGCGCAACGCCTGCGCGGGGGCTCAAGCCCGCAACAACCTGCTGCGGCCGACCTGCCTGGCGTCAAGCAGGCTCTGCACCACCTGAGCAAACCCTTCGCCCCGCTCACCTCGCGTCACGTAGCGCGGCTTGTGCGCCAGCTGCGCCGCGAAGCGCGCCACATTAGCCACGCCGATCGAGTTGGGGAAGGCCTCGAACATCAACGCGTCGTTGGTCGAATCGCCAACGAAAACCCACTGCGCCAACTCCGCATCCAGGTCGCGGCCCAGCAGTTCCCCGACCGCCCAGCGCGCACCCTGCAGCTTGTCGTGCCTGCCGAACCAGCCGTTAATGTGAATCGACGAGACGGTGGCCTGCAGGCCTTCAGCCTGCATGATGCGCAGCACGTCGGCGATGCGTTCGGGCGGCAGCGTGGTGAATTCGCTGTGGTCGATAGCCAGGTCGGTTTCACGGCCGGCGCTGTCGCGTGCCAACTGCGCACCCGGTACCTCGCGCAGCAGGCGCTCCGCTACGCGCTGCATGCGGACCAGGTTGGCGACGCGTGTGGCCGGCGCCAGTTGATATGCTTTAGATAGCTGGTTACGTCCAGATACATTTTGCTGCAAGCGGGTGTGATGCGCAGTTACCAGGCAATCGGCTGGTTGGCTGCGAAACAGCATCACCGCCCCGTTCTCCGCCACGATGGCGTCCACCGGCCAGGCCAGCGCAAAGGCTTCGCTCCAGCCAACCGGGCGGCCGGTCACCGCCAGCACCGGCAGGCCAGCAGCTTTCAGAGCATGCAATGCAGCCAGCGCGTCTGGCGTGATCGCGCCGTTGGTGGTCAGCGTGTCGTCGATGTCCGTCAGCACCCCTGTGATGCCGCGCCTGGCAGCAGTGGGCCAGCGTTGGAGGTCTTGCATTGCAAAATTTTCGCATGCCCACGGGGGTCAAGATCGATGGTCTGCCCCAGCCGTGGCGGCAAGCGGTTCACACCATCCAGTCGTCAAGTTTCAGGTCCGGGATACGTTCGAAGTGGCGGGTGTTGTGCGTAACCAGAATCAGGCCTTCGGCCAGCGCCTGGGCGGCGATCAGGGTGTCCATTGCGCCTATGGTTTGCCCCGTCTGCTGCAGCTGGGCCGCAATGGCTCGGTACCGGTCGGGCGGCGGCGGCAGTCCAGGGCAGCGCCGGGTAATCTTGCAACTGCAGACCGCCCCAGCCGGCCGATCGCAGGCCGCGGGGGTTATGCAGAGGGTCTCCAGTTATCGCATGCTGTAAAATCTCGTCCTCCTGAGGAGCGTTGCAAGCCACATCACGTGGACCAGGCTCAGGACTTCATTTGCAACCACGCTCACCCGCATGCGCTGTCCGGCACGGGTGAACGAATCTGTTCCCCTGCTTTCGACTTGCGTCATGCCCGTGGCTATCTTGCCGAGCTTGATGATTTGATCCTGGAGAAAACCCATGAGTGCTGTTCTGAAACCGTCTTTCGCCCCCTACACCCCCGCCACCCCCGACTACACGATTGCCGATTTGTCGCTCGCCGCCTGGGGCCGCAAAGAACTGAAAATCGCCGAAACCGAAATGCCGGGATTGATGGCAATCCGCGAAGAATTCGCCAAGGCGCAGCCACTCAAGGGCGCGCGCATCACGGGCTCGCTGCATATGACCATTCAAACCGGCGTGCTGATCGAAACCCTGCAGGCGCTGGGTGCCGACGTGCGCTGGGCCTCGTGCAACATCTTTTCGACGCAAGACCATGCCGCCGCCGCCATCGCGGCCGCCGGCACGCCAGTGTTCGCCATCAAGGGCGAGACGCTTGCCGATTACTGGGACTACACCCACCGCATCTTCGAATTCTCGGGCGCCAAGGGCACGCCGGAAGAAGGTCCGAACATGATCCTCGATGACGGCGGCGATGCCACGCTGCTGATGCACCTGGGCACCAGGGCCGAGAAAGACGCCAGCCTGCTTTCCAAGCCCGGCAGCGAAGAAGAAATCTGCCTGTTCAATTCGATCAAGGCCAAGCTGGCGCAAGATGCGACCTGGTACAGCCGCCGCCTGAAAAACATCGTCGGCGTGACCGAGGAAACCACCACCGGGGTGCTGCGCCTGAACGAAATGTCGGCCAAGGGCACGCTGGCTCTGCGCGCCATCAACGTGAACGACTCGGTGACGAAATCGAAGTTCGACAACCTGTACGGCTGCCGCGAGTCGCTGGTCGATGCGATCAAGCGCGCCACTGACGTGATGATTGCCGGCAAGGTCGCGCTGGTTGCCGGTTACGGCGACGTGGGCAAGGGCAGTGCGCAGGCGCTGCGGGCATTGTCCGCTCAAGTGTGGGTGACAGAGATCGACCCGATCAACGCCTTGCAGGCCGCGATGGAAGGCTACAAGGTCGTGACGATGGAATACGCCGCCGACAAGTGCGATATTTTTGTCTCGGCCACCGGCAACAAAAACGTCATTACTTACGACCACATGGCGGCCATGAAGGATCAGGCCATCGTCTGCAACATCGGCCATTTCGACAATGAAATCGACGTGGTGGCGCTGGAAAAATGCAAGTGGGAAGAGATCAAGCCGCAGGTTGATCATGTGATCTTCCCGGACGGCAAACGCATCATCCTGCTGGCCAAGGGCCGGCTGGTGAACCTGGGTTGCGGCACCGGTCACCCGAGCTTTGTGATGTCGTCGAGCTTTGCCAACCAGACGATTGCGCAGATCGAGCTGTTCACCAAGCAGGCTGAATACGAAGTCGGCAAGGTCTATGTGCTGCCCAAGCACCTGGATGAAAAAGTTGCGCGCCTGCATCTGAAGAAGGTCGGCGCAATGCTCAGCGAGCTGAGTGACGAGCAGGCGGCGTACATCGGCGTGTCCAAGGCAGGCCCGTACAAGGCCGATAGCTATCGGTATTGATCTCTTGCGCCCTTGTCCTTCGGCAGAGGGCGGGCCCGTTCTGAGCCTGTCGAAGGGGTCCTGGGGTGCGGCATCGACTGGTTACGAGACGGATGGGAACGGGGAGCCCTCACCCTAACCCTCTCCTGCGGGGAGAGGGAACAAAGCCCTCTCCCTGATCCTCTGCGAACGGCTGACGGAACAGACTGACTCGACACTTTTTATGCGCGCTGATCTCTTCCTGGTTGAACACGGCTTTGCCACCACCCGCTCGCAGGCCCAGCGCCTGATAGGGGCGGGGGCAGAGTGGCGGGCTGCTGTCGACGGCGCGTGGAAAAAAATCGCCAAGAACGGCGATGAAATACCGGCCGGCGCCGAACTCCACATCCTCGACAACACCGAAGCCAAATACATGTCGCGCGGCGGGCTAAAGCTCGAAGGCGCGCTGAAGGCAACCGGCGTGACGGTGACCGGCTTGCGCTGCCTCGACATCGGCCAATCGACCGGCGGCTTCACCGATTGCCTGCTGCAGCACGGCGCGGCGCAGGTCGTCGGGGTCGATGTCGGTCACGGCCAGCTGCACCCCAGCTTGCGTGAGGATGCGCGTGTGGTGTGTCTTGAAGGCATTAACGCCCGGTCGCTAACCGCTACTGAATTAATAGCTGGTTACGCCCGTTTTACATGGTTTAAAGGTCAGTCTGATGATGAACGCGAGTCAGAATCGGCGTTGTACGCGCAGGCGCTGGCCGAGGACGGCTTCGATCCGGTTTTCGACTTTTTGACCGGCGATCTGTCCTTCATCTCGCTCACGCTGGTGCTGCCTGCAGTCGTGCGGCTGCTAAAGCCCGGTGGCGATGCGCTGATGCTGGTCAAGCCCCAATTCGAGTTGCAGCCGGGGCAGGTCGGCAAAGGCGGCATCGTGCGCGAGCCGGCGCTGTTCGAGTTTGTCGAAAAACGCGTGCGCGATGCCTGCACCAGCCTGGGCTGTGAGGTACTGCACTGGCTGGAGTCGCCGATTGCCGGCGGCGACGGCAACCGCGAGTTTTTCATCCACGCCAGAAAAGGCCAGAACGTGGCCGGTGAAGACCAGCCGCTGGTGGCGGCGCCAGCGCGCAACCTGCCAAAACGCACCCCGCGCAGCGAACTGCGTGCGCTGCACGCCGCCCACGAAGACTCGGAAGAAGCGCACGCCGGCCAGCACGGGCCGGCGCGCGGCAAACGGCGCGCCAAGCCCGAGCCAGACTGAAGACCAGATTGAAGCCGCGCCCCCCGCAATAAAAATTACGCATCAAGCAAAGAGGTTCGACCATGCAGGTTCCCTTCAGTTTCGAGTTTTTCCCGCCCAAGACGGCCGAAGGCTTCGACAAGCTCCGCAGCACGCGGCAGGCGCTGTATCCCTTTGGGCCAGAGTTCTGCTCGGTCACCTTCGGTGCCGGCGGCTCGACCCAGGCCGGCACCTTCGCCACCGTCAAGGAAATCCTGGAAGAGGGCCAGCAGGCTGCCTCGCACTTCTCGTGCGTCGGCGCGACCCGGGCCACGGTGCGCGAGCAGCTCGCCACGCTGCGCGCGATGGGCGTCAGGCGGCTGGTGGCGCTGCGCGGGGACCTGCCCAGCGGCTACGGTGCCGGCGGCGAGTTTCACTACGCAAGCGACTTGGTGGCCTTCATCCGTAAGGAGACCGGAGACACTTTCCATATTGAAGTCGCCGCGTATCCCGAGGTACACCCGCAGGCCCGTAATGCCGAGGCCGATGTGCAGGCCTTTGCGGCCAAGGTCAAGGCCGGGGCCGATTCGGCCATCACGCAGTATTTCTTTAACTCCGACGCCTACTTCCGCTTCGTCGATGACGCGCTGGCGGCCGGGGTCGCCGTGCCGGTGGTTCCCGGCATCATGCCGATCACCAGCGGGACGCAGTTGATGCGTTTTTCCGACGCCTGCGGTGCCGAGATCCCGCGCTGGATTCGTTTGCGCCTGCAAGGCTTTGGCGACGACAGCGCCTCCATCAAGAGCTTCGGCCTCGACGTCGTGACCGACCTGTGCGACCAGCTGATCACAGCCGGCGTGCCCGGCATTCATTTCTACACCATGAACCAGGCGGCGGCGACCAGCGCGATCATTGCGCGGCTGCAGACGAGAAGCCGATAGGCGCGGCGCAACAAGGCTGCGCTGTTGCGCTGTTGCGCTGCGCTGCGCTTGCGGTTTTGCCGGCGCTCTGCTTTACTGACTTGTCAGGGGCGACCGGCCCGGAGGACAGGCCTTGGAACCCTCAAGGACCTGACCCCAAACCAAATAATACGAGGGAGGAAAACTTATGGTCAGACAAACCTTGACCGGGCTGCTTCTGGCGGTGGCCGGTCTGCTGGGCGGTTGCGCAAGTCCGCTGCTCCAAACCCAAGCGGTGCCCACCGCGCAGGACAGCGAAAGCCGCCCGGTCGACCCGGCTCCGGCGGCGCAGGCCGAAGCGCTTGGTCCCGCCACCACCGGCACCGGCACCAGCCCCGACCCGGCCAGCGGGCTGTCAACCGCCGAGCCGCCCTTCAAGCAGGCCGGGCGTGGCAAGGCCTCCTGGTACGGTCCGGGCTTTCATGGGCGGCGTACCGCCAATGGCGAGCGCTACGACCAGCACGCCATGACGGCCGCGCACAAAAGCCTGCCCTTTGGCACGCGGGTGCGGGTGCAGAGTCTGGTCAATGGCCGCGAGGTCGATGTACGCATCAACGACCGGGGGCCGTTTAAGCCCGGCCGCGTGATCGATCTGAGCCGCTCGGCTGCGCAGGCGCTCGACATGTTGGGTTTAGGCGTCAAGGAGGTGCTGCTGTTGGTACCGGAGGCGACCGTGCTGGCCGGTGTTCCCGCAAAAGCAGTTCGACCCCGGTTGCGCGTGGGCGCCGACCGCTTGGCTGCGCGTTGATCGTTTTGGCGGGCGCGCAACGATTGGCGAGTGTCCACTTACCAAGCACACAGAGGAGCCACTGCGAAAACTGCTCAGGCGCACCATCGCAATCGGGCCTACTGATACCGCGCCGGGCGAGTTCGACACTCGTTGAGAAGCCAACCAGTTCTCGCGTTCTCAAAGAGTTGAACGGTGCGAGAACGCCGCTCGGCCGGAATCGCCGAGCGCCGCGCACTCAACATAAAATTTGGTCTTAAAGGGCGTTGGGCCCAAGAGGTTGCAAACGCCACGCGAGTGGGACCTTGGTCAACGCGGCCCCCTTGTCGCACCTCAAAGCTATTGCAAGAATTTATGGCCGCCTCACCAGTCGAACCTTCCCCGGACGCGTCGATAGCACCCGCATCTATCCTTTCCCGGCTGAAGCTGGAGACGCGCCCTGAGCACGAAGCCGTCGAGCAGGCCCTGGATTTGATGTGCGCCTCGCTGACGCGCGAAGGCTATGAGCGTCGGCTGCAACAGTTTTTTGGTTTTTATGCCCCGTTGGAAAAAGCGCTTGGCGGTCGGCTTGAAGAAAGGGCGACGACCGGCGAAGCGAGTCCATTGAGCCTGGCGCCAGCGGTGCGTTCGGCGCTGGCCTTGCGCCTGGACAAAACCGCCCGTTTGCGGCACGATCTGCGCCGCCTTGGCGTCAAGCCCGAAGACCTGCCGCTGTGCCGCGACCTGCCGCCGCTTACAACCCAGGCCGAAGTCCTTGGTTGCCTGTATGTGATTGAAGGCGCCACGCTGGGCGGGCGAATGATAGGCCGGCATATCGAGGCCACGCTCGGCATCACGGCTGCGGCAGCGGGCAGTTTCTTCGGGGGCTATGGCGCGGATACCGGCAGCATGTGGCAAGGCATGCGTCAATTGCTGCTGGGCGCCGCAACCGACAGGCCGACTGAAAACGCCATCGTCGCCAATGCCATTACTACCTTCAACTGCCTGCGCGGCTGGTGTGAGGCAATGGGTAACCACACTGAAACCAGGACTAGCCGACATGCCTGAAACCCCGATCCGCGACCTACCTGACTTGCAGGCGCCACCAGCCGGCGTAGCCGCGCCAAAAAGCGCCAGCAGCGCGCCGTGGGACACGCAGCCCTACAGCACCAAGCGCCACGGCACCAGCATCACCAACTGCGACGCCGAACCGGTCCGTACGCCTGGCTGCATTCAGGCCCACGGGGCGCTGCTGGTGTTGCGCCTGTCCGATCTTTCGATATTGCAGGCGAGCGAAAACACCCAGGCCATCCTCGGCCACGAGCCTCGCGAACTGCTCGGCCATAGCGTCGCCGCCGTCGTCAAGAATGAGGGCGAAACCCGGCAGCGCAGCATTCTGGCGACCGAGCCGACCGACCGCAACCCGATTTACGCCTTCACTCTGCCGGCCAGCGAGCAGATTGCCGCTCTGGATGTGACGCTGCACACCATCGTCGGCGCGGCGATGCTGGAATTCGAGGGTACCGGTCGGACCCAGCCTGGCGCTGAAACCGGCCCTGTAGCACCGCGCCCGCGAAATGGTCCCGACTATTACTCGCTCATCAAGAAAACGGTGGCCCGGCTGCAGACCACGGAAACGGGCCAGACGCTCTGCCAGTTGCTGGCTGAGGAGGTGCGTCTGCTTTCGGGTCTGGATCGCGTAATGATCTACAAGTTTCATGCCGACCACCACGGCGAGGTTTTTGCAGAAAGTTGCCGAAGCGACCTCGCGCCCTGGCTGGGCCTGCATTACCCGGCCGGAGACATTCCGCAGCAGGCGCGCGATTTGCTCGCCAAAATCTCGATTCGCCCGGTGCCTGACATCAATGGCGAACTGGCCGAGATGATGCCGCTCGTCAATCCCGATACCGGCAATCCAGTCGACATGACGTTTTGCGCGCTGCGCGGCTTGTCGGTTATGCACACCGAATACCTGCAAAACATGGGCGTCGCGGCCGGACTGACATTGCCGCTGTGCCGGGACAACGTGCTGTGGGGGCTGATTGCCTGCCACCATTACAGCGGCCCGTACCACATGCCCTATGAGCTGCGCGCCGCCTGTGAATTTCTTGCGCAGATGGGCTCTCTTCAACTCCGGGCTGTCGAAGAGCGCGAAAACGCGGCCTACCGCCTTCGGCTGGACGCGGTCAACCAGCAACTGCTCAGCGTGGTCGTGCGGGAAGGCGGGCTGGCTTCCATGATCGATGGCAACTCCTTGCTGCTGGGCGCCATGCGCGCTGGCGGCGCGGCGCTGTTTCACCGTGACCGCTGGTGGCGGGTCGGCAAGACGCCGGATGAATCGCAGCTCGTGGCGCTGGGTCAGTGGCTGGTTGGCAGGCTCGACACCGGCGCGCTCGCCAGCCCGTTGTACGCGACGCATTCGCTCGCGGCGGCCTATCCTGCTGGCGCGGCTTTCGCCGATGTCGCCAGCGGCGTGTTGGCTACGCCGTTGTCCAGCAGCGGCCAGACCCTGATGATGTGGTTTCGGCCTGAGGTCATACAGACCGTGAACTGGGGCGGTAACCCGCATGACAAGCCGCAGGTCGCTGGCCCCCACGGCCTGCGTCTGACGACTCGGCGCAGTTTCGAGCTGTTCAGCGAATCGGTGCATCAACAAGCCACGCCCTGGCTGGACGTTGAGGTTGAAGCCGCAGCGAACTTGCGGGCGCTGATCATGGATCTGGTCATTGCCCGTGCCGAACGAATTGACGCACTGAATGACGACCTTGCGCGCAGCAATGAAGAGCTCGATGCTTTTGCCTACGTGGCCAGCCATGACCTGAAAGAACCGCTGCGCGGCATTCATAAATACGCGCATCAGCTAATGGAAGCGGCGCCTGTAAATGGAGAAGAAAAGCGCAAGCTCGACGGCCTGATGCGCCTGACTTTGCGAATGGACAGCCTGCTTGATTCGCTGATGCATTTTTCGCGCGTCGGCAGGGAAGAACTGGCGCTGGAGATAGTCGATCTGGACGAAGTGCTGGCCGATGCGCTGGAGCTGATTGGCTCGCGCACCGGCGATAGCGGTACCGAGATCGTCGCGCCGCGCGTGCTGCCCTCGATCGTGTGCGACAGCGTCCGGGTTCGTGAAGTGCTGGTCAATCTGCTTTCGAATGCCATCAAATACAACGACAAGGCGTTCAAGCGGGTTGAAGTCGGCTATGTGGGCGCCGATGAAACATCGCTTCGCGGCGCTTTTCCTGCCGGTACCCAAACGCAGACGGTGTACTACGTGCGCGACAACGGCATCGGCATCGCGCCCCATCATTTCGATCAGGTGTTCAAAATGTTCAAGCGTCTGCATGGCCGGGAAGATTACGGTGGCGGCACCGGCGCGGGCCTGACGATTGTGCGCAAGCTGGTGGAGCGACACCGGGGACAGGTCTGGCTTGAATCCGCCGCTGGCGAGGGAAGCACGTTTTTTTTCACGCTGGGTAGCTCGGATGACAACTAGTACCCCGTCCACTTTCGCCGCGCCTATTTTGGTTGTGGAAGACTCAGACGAAGACTTCGACACGTTGCGCGAGGCTGCGGCTGCGGCCGGCGTAACCCGGGTGATTCACCGTAGCGCTTCTGGCGGTGATTGCCTGGCAATGCTGCGCGGAGAAGGTGAGGTGCATCTGGAACTGTTGCCGGCTCTTATCGTGATGGACCTGAATTCGCATGGCGTCGATGGCCGGGAAGCCCTGGTGGTCATCAAGACCGATGTCCGCTTGAAGGGAATTCCCGTGGTGGTGCTGACCACGTCGGGCAATCCCAAGGACGTGGTCTTTTGCTATCAGGCAGGCGCCAACGCTTACCACGTCAAGCCGGTTCGCTACGACCAGTATTCATCGCTACTTCGCTCCTTGATGCACTACTGGCTTGAAAGCGTCACGCTGCATGCCTGCCTGGCGAAAGTCGATTGATGGCGAACGCAGAAAAAGAGGTCTTGAAGCCCTGGTGCGTCGTCATCATTGACGACAGCCTGGAGGATCGCGCGGAAATTCGCCGCTTGCTGCTTAAGGGTTCGGACCGGCGCCTGAGCTTCATCGAGGCTGGAACGGCTGAAGCAGGCATCCAGGCGGTGCTGGGTGCGGTACTGCCCCCCGACTGCATCATGCTCGACTACAACCTGCCGGAAATGGAGGCGCCTGACGTGCTGGCTGCGCTTAAAGGGCCGGACGGCATGCCGGTGTGCCCGGTGGTGGTGATGACCGGCGGCATCAACCGGGAACACGGCCGGCGCGCGCTGCGCGCGGGCGCTCAAGACTACATTGGTAAAGACTGGAGCAGCCCACAGGCGTTGAACCGGGCGGTCGAAAACGCCAGCGAAAGCTGGGCTATGGCGCGCGAACTTCGCCAGCGCAAGGATGCCCTGCGGCGGGTGGCTGACCGCGAGACATTCCGCAGCTTATTTGGTGACGCTACGCGCGACCTGAAGGACGAGCATGCGCTCAAGGGTGTGGCATCCCACCTACTGTGCCTGCACCTGGAGGCCAGCAGGGTCATGTATGGCGAAGTGGTTGGTGAAGCAACCTTGGTGGTCGGGCAGAGCTATGGCAACGGCGTGCAGCAGATTGAGGGCAGCTACAACCTGGACGACTATGGCCCGAGGCTCCTGCTAGCCGCTTTAAAGTCGGGGCAAGACATTGTGGTGCCCGACGTGGCTGGTGATTGTGCCTACTCGGAGAGCGAAAAGGCCGCCTATGCCAAGTTGGAGATGGGTGCCAATCTACTCATTCCAATTATGCGAAACGGCGCTCTGGCTGCAGTCCTCGGCGTTCATCAAAAAACACCGCGGGACTGGACTCCTGAAGACCTATCGATCGCGCGGGAAATCGCCGAGCGCACCTGGTCTGCCGTGGAGCATGCGCGGGCCGAAGGAAATCTGCTGGCTAAAGAGCGGCAGCTTTCCGAGATGATGCAGGTGATGCCGTCGTTTTCGGCCGTGCTGGCCGGCCCCCGCTTTGTTTTTCAACTGGCCAACCAGTCTTACTTCGACCTGATCGGGCGCGGCCCGGAAATCATCGGAAAAACACTTGTTGAAGCTCTCCCTGAAATCGTCGTTCAGCCTTTTCCGGCCTTGCTCGAAGAGGTTTACCGCACGGGCAAGCCCTTTGAAGCCAAGTCCATGGTCGTTAGCGTGCCGCGCGGGCCGGGTGGAAGTCTGGTCGATATTTTTGTCGACTTCGCTTATCTGCCGTTGCATGAAGCCGATGGCCACGTGACAGGTATTTTTGTTCACGGTGTTGACCGCACGGCTGAGGTGCGGGTGACCCAGGAGCTGGCCCGGCGGCAGCGCGAACTGCGCAACGTGACTGAAAATACGCCAAACTCTCTCGCGCGTTTTGACCGCCAGTTTCGGCATGTATTTGCCAACTCCGTAATCAAAAAAATCACCGGTCGCCCAGTGGCCGAAATTCTCGGTAAAACCAGCCGGGAAGTAGGTATGCCGCAAGAGCTGTGCGAAGAATGGGAAAAAGCGATTCGTCACGTGTTTGACCATGCGGTTCACGGATCGCTCGACTTTTCTTTTCCGACCCCCGAGGGGTTGCGACATTTTTCCTCCCGGCTGGTGCCCGAGTTCAATGAGCACAGGCAGGTTGAGTTCGTACTCGCAGTGACGCACGATGTCACCGACCGCCGGGCTTACGAGCAGCAGCTTTTAGAGCAGGATCTGCGCAAAAATGAATTTTTGGCGACGCTGGCGCATGAGCTGCGCAACCCGCTGGCACCGATACGTACCGGTTTGCAGCTCCTCCAGCTATCGGCAAAAAGCGATGTCGCGGCTCGTACCCTGCCGGTGATTGAGCGTCAGCTTGGGCATATGGTGCGCTTGGTTGACGATCTGCTCGACGTTTCGCGCATCAGCAGCGGCAAGATCGTATTGCAACGCAAGCGCGTGGCTTTTCAGGAGGTCGCCGCTGCCGCGGTGGAGGCGTCGCGGCCATTCATTGACGCATTGGCGCATTCGTTGATTCTTGAATGGCCAGACCAGCCCGTCTGGCTGGATGCTGACCCGACCCGACTGGCACAGATTTTCAGCAATTTGCTGACCAACGCTGCCAAGTACATGCGCGCATGCGGCCAAATTAAATTTTCGGCGCGACAGGAGGGGGACAGCGTTTTGATTTCGGTGCGGGACACCGGAATGGGTATTCCGGCCGACATGCTGGGTACGGTGTTCGACATGTTCATGCAGGTCAACCGCACGCTTGATCGTTCGCAGGGCGGTTTGGGCATCGGTTTGTCGCTGGTCAAGTCGCTGGTTGAAATGCACGGCGGCTCGGTTCAGGCGGCCAGCGGTGGTTTTGATTTGGGAAGCGAATTTACGGTGACCCTGCCAACAGCGTCGGTGCCCGCAGCCGAGGCAGCCGCGCGAGCCGAGCCGGCAGCGCGTCCTGTCAACCCTCCGGTTGCCGGACACCGGATTCTGGTGGTCGACGACAACGTGGACGCCGCAGAAACCATGGCCATGCTGCTCGAACTGTCTGGTCATGAGACACGTACGGCTTTCTGCGGCCAGGAAGCACTGGAGATCGCGCGCTCGTTTCGCCCGAACGTGGTGTTTCTCGATATCGGCTTGCCGGACATAAACGGCTATGAAGTGGCGCGAAGGCTGCTTGCCGATCCGGCCACGGCGACGACGCGACTGATTGCCTTGACCGGATGGGGCACCGAAGAAGACATCAGGAAATCAAAAATGGCGGGCTTTCATGCCCACATGACCAAGCCGGCGGACCCGGATGCGGTTGAAGGCATGCTGGCCAGCGTGCTGCAAGTCCGGGCAGCCACCTGAGCGACCACCCACAAGCCCAAGTTTTGGGTTCCGTGCTGCAGAGGCTTGCCAGAGGCTGGGCGTGAAAATAAATTGTGAAAAGCGACTAAAAGCCGATTAATTTGGGTGTATGCAGCTATGAAATAGATAGCGTTTTTCGGCTGTCATCCCGGCCACTGCGTATTTCGGTCATCCTGGCAACCGAGCCGGTATCCACCCCGGCAGCCCGAAAGGGCATGGATCCCGAGTCAAGCGCGGGATGACCGGGTGTTTTCGGTGGTCCCGGCCACTGCGCAGTTTTGTCTCCGGCTCATAAGCAGCGTGAACGTGCGGGTCTTGTGGCGCCGCCCAGCGCAGACGCATCCCCTGACAGACACTTGCGTCTGGTTGCACGAATGGACGAACGCTTTCATGTCCTTCGGCCGCCATTCGCGGGCCGTGAATGCGGCCAACATCTTGTCAAAAAGGATAGGAAACAACCTCGATGGACGGCATGGACCCCCTGCTGCTGGCGCGCATTCAATTTGCGGCCAACATGACTTTTCACATTCTGTTTCCGACCATCAGCATTTCGCTGGGATGGGTTCTGCTGTTCTTCAAGCTGCGCTACGTCAAGACCCGCAGCGAGCACTGGATGGACGCCTACCAGTTCTGGGTGAAGATTTTTGCGCTGACGTTTGCGCTGGGCGTGGTCAGCGGCATCACGATGAGTTTTCAGTTCGGCACCAACTGGCCCGGCTTCATGGAGAAAGTCGGTAACGTCGCCGGCCCGTTGTTGGCCTATGAAGTGCTCACCGCGTTTTTCCTGGAGGCGACGATGCTCGGCGTCATGCTGTTCGGCCGCGAGCGAGTCAGCGAGCGCATGCACACGCTTGCAACCTTTCTGGTAGCCGCAGGCACCAGCATGTCGGCCTTCTGGATTCTGGCGCTCAACTCCTGGATGCACACGCCAGCCGGCTTCGAGATGATCGACGGCCAGGCACATGTGACGAGCTGGCTGGCGGTGATCTTCAACCCGTCTTTCCCCTATCGCTTGACCCACATGATGCTGGCCTCTGGCCTGACGGTGGCGTTTCTGGTGGCCGGGCTGTCGGCCTACCGCTGGCTGCGGGACGACCGCAGCCCTGAGGTGCGGGTTGGGCTGAAAACCGGCGTTTATTTGGCGGCAGTGCTGATCCCGCTGCAAATTATTGCCGGCGATCTGCACGGCCTGAACACGCTGGAGCACCAGCCGGCCAAAGTCGCAGCGATGGAAGGCATCTGGCAGACCCAACGCGGCGCGCCGGCGGTGCTGTTTGCCATTCCCGACGAGGCCACGCGGTCGAACAAATTCGAAATCGCCATCCCCAAACTGGCTTCGCTGTATTTGACGCACGACATCAATGGCGAGGTCAAGGGGCTGGACGACTTCAAGGGTGCGCATCCGCCGGTGGGGCCGGTGTTCTGGGCCTTTCGCATCATGGTGGGCACCGGGCTGCTGATGCTGGCGGTGAGCTGGCTGTGTACCTGGCAACTCGCGCCGTGGAAAAAGGCCACGCCCAGCGCGCCGGGCCGCGAGCTAAAGCGCTGGCAGGCGCAGGTGCTGGTGGCAATGACCTTTGCCGGCTGGCTGGCGCTGCTTGCCGGCTGGTACACCACCGAGATCGGGCGCCAGCCCTGGCTGGTTAGCGGCATCCTGACGGCGGCCGACGCGGCCTCGAACGTGACCGCGCCCCGCATCGCACTGACGCTGGCGCTTTACCTGACGCTCTATGCCGCGCTGATCGTGGCCTATGTGTCGGTGGTGTTTTACCTGGCCCGACACCGCAAACATTCCGGCCTGCCGCTCGGCGCCGACGCCGACCTGGAAGACCAGCCCAACGTCGCCAACTACCCCGAAAAAGAAGGACAGGCGCATGCTTGATCTCGCCCCCGACCTGACGCAGCCGGCCGGCTGGATGCCGATTGTTTTTGTCCTCGTGATGGGGCTGGCGATGCTCGCCTATGTGGTGCTCGACGGCTACGACCTTGGCGTCGGCATGCTGATGCGCCAGGCCAGCGACGACGAAAAAGACACGATGATCGCCAGCATCGGCCCGTTCTGGGACGCCAACGAAACCTGGCTGGTGCTCGGCGTCGGCATTTTGCTGACGGTATTTCCGCGCGCCCACGGCGTGATTCTGGGCGCGCTCTATTTGCCGGTCGCGCTGATGCTGATCGGGCTGACGCTGCGCGGCGTCGCGTTCGACTTTCGCGTCAAGGCGCGCGCCGCGCTAAAACCGCTATGGAACCGGGCGTTCTACGCCGGCTCGCTGCTGGCAACCTGGAGCCAGGGTTACATGCTGGGCTCGCTGATCACCGGCTTTGACTCGACACCCTGGACCGTCGCCTTCAGCATCGTGATCGGCTTCGCGCTGATGGCCGCCTACTGCCTGATGGGCGCCGGCTGGCTGATCATCAAGACCGAAGGCGCGCTGCAGCTGCGCGCCATCGCCTGGGCCAAGGGCAGTCTTTTTCTAACGATGGCCGGGGTGGCGGCGATTTCGCTGGCGACGCCGCTGGTCAGCCCGAGCATTTTCGCCAAGTGGTTTGCCTTTCCGTACATCGTGTTGCTGCTGCCGATTCCGGTGGCCACTGCGGTGCTGTTTGCCGTCATCTACCGCAGCCTGCAGCGCCTGCCGGTGCGTCTGGCGCAGGGCAGCGAGTACGGCGCCTGGGTGCCGTTTGGCGCAACCGTTGGCGTGTTTTTGCTCGCGTCGTACGGGCTGGCCTACAGCCTGTTCCCGTGGCTGGTCATCGACAAGCTGACGCTCTGGCAGGCGGCCTCGTCGCCCGCCGCGATGGGGGTGATTCTGGTCGGCGCCGCTGTGGTGCTGCCGGTGATCGTCGGCTACACGGTGTTTGCCTACCGCGTGTTCTGGGGCAAGAGCACCGCGCTGAAGTACTGATTGCGGCTTGCGGGCCGGTTCAAGACCGACACGACGACCAGTCTGGTCGGCAAACAGGGCATCACCCAGGCCGACGTCGATGCCGAAACCGCATCGCTGCGGGACAGCACGGCGCGTCTGTCGGTGCTGCCCAAGTTCTCGGTCGGCGTCAGCTACCGCTTCTGACCTGTCTGGCGGGCCGGTCAGCCACTGTGGCCGACTCCACACGCCTTCCAGAGGCAAGCCGACGCTATAAAATTAGTAGCTATATACGCCCGTATTAATTGGGCTGTAGGCTTTAATCGACACAATTCCAGCTTCCGGGTGCTGACCCGGTTTGCGACCCCATCTGTGATTCACCGCTACCGCTCTACGGCTCTACCGCTCGACCGCAAAGCCGTGCCGGCGGTGGCAGCGCATCGCCCCACACCCGTTTCCCGAGCCACGACAAGCCGCAGGCGATGTCACCCCGGCCGGTCAGCTGCTCTGGCTTGGAGAGCCGCACGGCGGGGCTGTGTTTTTCGGCGACCGCGAAGGTGAAGGTGTAGGCGGGCTCCAGGCCCATGCGCAGATCGCTGATCTAAACCCGGCCACCTTCCTCCCGCAGACCGTAAAAGCCCTGACTGAAGGCACGAAGAAGCTGCACGCTGTCTGCGCCCTGCAACTCGGCGGCCAGGGCGTTGCCGCGCGGGTAGGCGTCGAAAACGATCTGCGGCGATCGGTCAAGCAATCCGTAAAAGCCTTCATGGTAGGCATCGCCCGAGACGGCCACGACGCGCCAAAGCACGCTGTTGAAGGGCGTCGGCGTGACCAGCACACGCTCGGCCTGGATCCCCTGTTTAAGCAGTGACGCGCGGGCAATCTGGCTCACATGCTGCTGCACCGCCACGCCCCACGCCAGGTAAGCCGTGCTGAGGGCCAGCCCAAGCGCATTGGCCCTCAGCCCGGGATCCGGCCCGCGACCCATCCCGCTGACGTACGTGTTGTGTCTATTGCGTCCCGCCAGCGCCCAGCCTACGCCGACCAGAAGCGGCAGCGTGTAGAGCAGATCAATGATGAAAACGCTTCCAACGCCATAAGGATGATTCGAGAACGGCAGCGCCAGCTGGGTGCCGTAAACCGTCATGGCGTCGAGCAGGGGATGTGTGACGAGGGCCAGCCACATCGCCAGCCACCAACGCCGCCGCAGCGCCCATTGGCCATTTACCCGCGCCACGAGAGCGGCGAAAGGCAGCGAAAACAGCGTCAGCCAGAACACGGCGTGGCTCTCGGCCCGGTGCAGCACCATGTTGCGAATCGGATCACCATGGTCAATCAGCACATCCAGGTCCGGCAGCGCGCCCGCCACAGCGCCGGAAAGGGCGGCTTTCCAGACCGCCGTGCGGCGGCCCATCACGGCCACGCTGACGGCGGCGCCCAATGCAATTTGTGAAAGGGAATCCATGAAAGTGCAGCTTGGCGTCGGACTTCGGCTGGCAGGGCAGGGATTGCGCGGCTAAGTTGAAGTGCGGGTTCATCGGGCTTCAGGGGCCGTGAAAACCGGCTTGCCAAACGGAGCCACAGCCAGTGCACTTTAGCCGCCGCTCTCCAGAGTGAATGCAGCGTTCCGGTCTTGCCCCAGCCACGCCACCAATTGCGGCAGCGCGGACTGCAGTTCGGCCTTGAGCGTGTGCGGCGGGTTAATGATGAACATGCCGCTGGCCGGCAAACCGGGTCGAACCACCTCGCCATCAGAATCGGTCGTTAACTTGCTGGATTTAACGGTCAACGTCGCGTTTAACCAGCTTCTTGAAGTTTTTACCGCCAGTGTCTTGAGCTTGCGCGGCAGGTCGTGGGCTTCAGGTCGCGGAATGATGGGGTACCAGACCGCGTAGGTGCCGGTGGCGAAGCGCTTCACAGCGTCGGCGATGCAGGTGCTGACGCGGTTGTAGTCGGTCTTCACTTCATAGCTTGGGTCGCAAAACACCAGCGCCCGGCGAGCAGGTGGGGGCAAAAAGGTTTTGAGGGCTTCGAAGCCGTCTTCACGCGCCGCCGTCACTTGCCGGCCGACGCCGAGCTGTTCGATGTTGCCGGTCAGCGACTTGAAATCAGTCGGGTGCAGCTCGAACAGCTTGAGCTTGTCGCGGCCGCTTAAAAATTGCTGGGCGATGAACGGTGAGCCCGGATAGATTTTCAGGTGCGCGGCGTCCGTGGTTTCGGCGAACTGCGGGTTCAGCTTCCTCAACAGGTCCAGATAGGCTTGCAGCGCGGGTGCCCAGGCCGCATGCGCGTCCGTTGCGGGCTTTTTCAATGCGCCGGGAGCCCGCTCGGGGCTGGCTGACGGCTTCGATGCAGCCGTAGTCGCTATCTTTTTGGTAGCTGCCTGGGCAAGTATTACCTTACTCTTTGGCTGATTTGACGTAGACAACAGCTTGAAGATACCGTCTTTGGCCTCGCCGCCGGTTTCGGTGTAGTCGCCATCGAGCCGGTAGAGGCCCGCCCCGGCATGGGTGTCGATCACCGTCAGCGCCGTGTCTTTCTGGGTCAGGTAGCGCATTAGCGCGATCAGCGTCGTGTGTTTGAGCACGTCGGCGTGGTTGCCGGCGTGGAATGCATGACGGTAGGAGAACATGGGCTATCGTAACTTCCGTGCCCGGCTGGTGGCCGCCGCAATTGACTCGGGTTCGGGATTATTCATATAATTCAAGGCTCTGCAGCGCATTGAGGTTCCGCGGCAGAGGTGCATTTGAAGCCGCCGGCTTTTGGGTCTGGCGGCTTTTTTGCAATCTCCCACCTAAGAGGTTCTCACTTTAGAAGAACGCCGACCGTGGAAAAGAACCGATCCAAACCTCCATCGAAAGATACTCATGAAAACCTTCAGCGCCAAACCCGCTGACGTGACGCACGAGTGGTTTGTGATTGACGCGACCGACAAGGTCCTCGGACGAGTAGCCAGCGAAGTTGCTCTCCGTTTGCGCGGCAAACACAAGGCCATTTATACGCCTCACGTCGATACCGGTGACTT
>JAJAYS010000103.1 GCA_026786065.1 Polaromonas sp. | reverse complement strand
GTCGGCTGCTCCAGACGGGCGCGCGCTGCGTCAAACACCGCAGCGTGAAGCGCGACGTTGCCGCGCAGCGCCTCGAGCGCCAGCCGCGCATCGCCCAGGCTGCCGCTGACGTACAGGTCATCACTAGCCCGCGCGCCGGAGCGCAGCAGCGCCTGGCTGGCGCCTTTGACTAGCGGCACCGCACCGAACACGGTGATGCAGATGTTCAGAGGCCCGCGTGTGGTGTCGCCGCCGATCAGCTCGCAGCCGACCGCGTCGGCCAGTGCCAGCAGCCCGCAGGAGAACGCGGCTAGCCAGTCGTCGTCTGCAGCGGGCAGCGCCAGCGCCAGCGTGAAAGCCAGCGGAGAACCACCGCAGGCGGCCAGGTCGCTGAGGTTGACGGCCAGCGCCTTGTGGCCAAGTCGCCGCGCGTCGGTGCCGGCAAAAAAATGCCGACCCTCGACCAGCATGTCGCTGGAGATGGCGAGCTGCGTGCCGGGCGGAGGTGTCAGCAGCGCGCAGTCGTCGCCGATGCCCAGCGTATCGGCGCGAGCCGGGCGGGCCGCCGGGCGTTTGAAGTGGCGTTCAATCAAATCGAATTCGGACATGCCTGCAGGATACAGGCGCCGTGCGCCGACCCCGCCGTCAGGGCTTCGCAGACTGGGTGGCCGCGCTGCGAAAGCGCTCGGCCGCCTGGCGGATCACCTCGGCCAGCAGGCGCTCTTCGGCCTGGCGTTCGCGCAGCCAGCGCGCGTCGTTGGCGCCCTGCTCGACGCTGCTGCGCAGCAGCGAGAGCGCCGCGCTGGCGTCCACGCTGACGGCGTGGCGGGCAATCTTGTCCATCGTCAGCAAAATATGCTCGCGCAGCGGCAGGTTGCCGCCGCTGGCCGGATCGACATACACCGCCTCCAGCCCGAAGCGGCAGGCCTGAAAGCGGTTGTAGGTATAGACCAGGTAGTCGTCCTCGGTCGGCATGAAGGGCTGCTCGTGCATGAACCAGGCCGCCAGCGACTGCACGAAGCCCGACAGCGCGGCGGCACGCTCGATCGTCAGCGGCGTGTCGAACACCCGGATCTCTATGGTGCCGAACTCGGGCTTTGGCCGGATGTCCCAGTAAAAATCCTTCATGCTCTTGACGACGCCGGTGTGCGCCATCTTGCCGAAGTACACCGTGAACTCGTTCCAGGTCAGCGCAAACGGCGCCCGGCCCGACAGCGGGAAAGCGAACACCGAGTTGAGCCGCGCCGAATCGAAGGCGGTGTCTTGCGCCTGAACATAGGGGCTGGAGGCCGACAGCGCAATGAAGTGCGGTATGTAGCGCGACATGCGGTGCAGCGTGAGCAGCGCGCTGTCTGCGTCCGGGCAGCCGACGTGCACATGCTGGCCGAAGATCGTGAACTGCTTGGACAGGTAGCCGTACAGCTCGGAGAGTTCGCGAAAGCGCGGTTTGTCGTAGATGCGGCGTTCGTGCCACTGCTGGAACGGGTGCGTGCCGCCGCCGACGACCGCGATGTTCAGCTTGTCGGCGCACTTGACCAGCGCGTCGCGGATCTGCGAGAGCTGGCCCAGCACCTCCGACGACGAGTGGCAGATGCCGGTCGAGATTTCGATCATGCTCGAGGTCATCTCCGGTACGGCAGCGCCGGGCAGATCGATCCTTGCCATCATGCGCAGCATGTCTTCGGCATACGGCGCGAGATCGAAATCGTGCGTGTTGACGAGCTGCAGTTCAAGCTCGACCCCGAGCGACAGGGCCGCCGATTTTTGAAAGCTCTCAAGACTCATTTAGCGGTGCCGGTTGGGTTGCGCGGGGGGCCCGCTGCCAGGGCCGCGAGCATTCACCGGCGCGGTACAGCGCCACTGTCGCCAGCACTGCGCCGAAAATCTCCATCAGCAAAATCAGCGGCAGCGCCCCGCTGGCAATTTCGCCGCCCAGCGAGCGGGAAGCCGCCACGTAGAGCGACACCAGCAGCAGCGCCACCGATGACATCGGCGCCATCGCGCAGCCGACCCACAGCGCCTGGCGCCAGCTGGCGCCGCTGCCGACGTTGCCAATCGCCACGCCGGTGATCTTGGCGACGATGCGCGCCACGATCAGCAGCGCCACCACGCCGGCCACCGGGCCGCTCCAGTCGGCCTGCGCTGCCACCACCGAGACCAGCACGAACATCAGCATGGTCAGCATCGACGACGCGGTGCCCATCTGGCGCGGCCAGGACCAGGGCCGCGGGTTCAACTGCATGAGTATCATGCCGCCGAGCAGCGCGGCGAGCGGAGCCGAGCCGCCGTAGTTGGCGGCCAGCGCCGACGACGCGGCGATCAGCGCCAGCAGCAAGATGGCGGTGTTCTCGCTGGTCGGGCTCATCACCCGCAGCGCGACGCGCAGCGTGAGAGCCAGCAGCGAGCCGACCACCACCGACAAGCCTAGCACCACCATCACCGGGTAGAAGGTGCTGGCAATGCTGTCGTCGCCGCGCGGCAGCATGCTGGCGCGGGCGCTGCACAGCGTCAGCGCGTAGAGCGTGCTCAGCGTGGACAGCACCAGCGCCCGGTCGGTCACCGGGCCGGCCGCGCGGGTGTCCATCGCCACCCGCGACAGCACCGCCGGCGACGCGGCCATCGCCAGCAGCGCCAGCGCCTCGGAGACGCCCTCACGCAGGCCGATGTAGCGCAGCACCCAATACACCAGCACGAAGGTCAGGGCCGATTCGGTCAGGCTCTGCACCAGCACCATCGGGTTGTGCCGGAACCAGCGCAGCGGGATGCGCCCGCCGGCTTCAAACAGCACCACCGCCACGCCGAGTTCGAGCAGAAACAGGCCTATGCCCTGCAGCGGCCAGGCCGCGCCGGTGAAACCGGCCAGCCCGGCCAGCGCGCCGACCATCGAGTAGCCAATCACCTTGGGCAGGCCAGCGAAACGGTTGACCAGGTGGCCGGCCATCGTCGCCAGCGCCAGCAGGATCGACCACTGCACCGTCGCCAGTCCGGCCGAAGGCCTGATCCATTCGGACCAGACCGAAAGGGTCTCGTTCATCCGGCCCGCCTTGGCGACGACTGATGTGGCTGGTCTGGCCCGTGCGGACCTTCAGCGCAGCGGACGCGGGCGGTGGGCCGCCGAGAGTCGGCATGAACCCGGGCTGGCAGGCTGGAAAGCGGTGCGTTGACCATCTTCAGAAAGTCCGGTTCGGGCGCGAAGGCCACCTGGTACAGCCGGGGCAAATAAAAGCGCAAAGCTGTCTGGGGGCTGGCAGCGCAGCGCAGCGGCCGCAGCCCGGCGTGCTCGCTCGCCGAAAGATGATGCCCGATTGCGGACACCCGGACCATAGGACCAGGCCCCGCAAAAGACCTCTGCATGACCCTTGCGGGTCTGCGGCGGGCAGACCGGGATGAACTGCAAGGCGCCTTTTCTTGGCCAATAGCTTTGCTATTGGCCAAGAAAAGCAACGCAGCAAACCGCCCGAGCCCGGCCGATCGCAGGCCGCAGGGGGCTATACGGAGGGTCCGGCGCACTGCTTGCTAGTGGCAATT